>NZ_JANSIL010000018.1:0-30530 GCF_047462015.1 Synechococcus sp. R5-13
CAGGATATGGTCAGGACTTGGCTCATAAGTTCATTGTACTTCATCAAAGCGCATTCCTCCCGGCACTGACTCTACGGGTACAGTGCGGGGCTCCTGCGATTTCTAGCTGAGGCAGTGCTACAGCCACGGAGCCCAACCCTGGTGCCGAGCGGACAGATTCTGACGGCTTTGAATCGCTGCAGAGGGATGCACAAACTCATGGGCAATGCCTTGATAGGTCAGTTGCAAAGGACTCCGTCCCGCTAATGTGAACAGCAAGGGCCCAGAAGCACCACCGCTCACAGCAGCTCGTCGATCAGCCGGAGCACCTGCTGCAGCTCAGCACCGGGGATCCTTTGATGTTGTTCCAGGTTGATCTCCACCAACTGTTTGAGGGCGAGGAGCTTCAGGTTGACCTCCACCGCCGCCACCGCAATGGCTTGTGCTGCCGGCAAATAGCCACTGGCCCCCAAATCCAAAAGGGCAGCCCGCCGCAGATGGATGTTGTGGTGATTCAACACCGACAGCAGGCGCTGGGCAAAAGTCGGATCCCCGGTGAGACGATAGCAGGCCCGCGCCGCCGCACATTGCAAGCGAATGGAAGTGTGCTCTAGGTAGGGACAGATTGGCTCCAGGGCAGCAGCCACCTGCAGTTGTCCAAGAGCCTCGATAATGGCCTCTAGGGCGGCTTGGGCTTCCGTCTGCAGTCCTTGCTCCACACGGCGCAGCCCTTCCAGCAAAGCGGATCCCAGCTTTTCCACTTCGTCGGGATCCCTATGGAGGTTGTTGGCAAGGGCAATCTCAACCAGCGCCTGGGCAGCCGCTGCCACCACTTGGCCATCGGAGCAAGACAAAGCCGCCTTCAGGGGAGGGATCCCGGCGAGGGATCCCAGTTTACCCAAAGCACGAGCAGCGTTGCGCCGCAGCGGATATCCCCCTTGAGCGGTGCGATCCGTTTCATCGGCCAGGGCCTCGATCAGGGCCGGGATCCCTTCGACGATGCGCATGCGTCCCAGCCACCAAGCGGCATAGTAGCGTTCCCCCGGATCCCCGTGGCGCAGCTTGGCGATTTGTCCAGCCGGGGTGAGATCCACCGACGGATTGGGATCCAGAGGAACAGCAGTGGTCATGGAATCAACAACGGAGAAGACACCGAGAAGGGATTAAGCGCTGCGGACACTGACGATCTTGGCGCCCGATTTGAGCAACCGCTGCATTGTCGCCGACAGTTGATCGGCAGAGACGAAAATCTGCTGGTTGGATTTGCGCACTCGGCTGGAAGTGGCCAGCGCCGAAGGCGGATTCAGCAGTCGGGTCACTTCCACACAGAACATGCGATCCGACTGGCCCGTTGGCGGCCCCAGGTGTTTGGAAATGGGGCTGGGCGGCAGCAGGCCCCGCACCCCAATGCGGCGAATGGCCGGGGTAAACCCGGTGGCCAAAGGCATCATCAGACGGGGTCTGGGCCCTTGGGAGCGATCGTTGTTGGCGTAGCCCCCGTAGAGAGCGAAGAGATTGGTAAAGTCGCGGGTGGAATGAGCCTTGCGGTATTCAAACCCACGCGGGTAGGGGACGATGTTGTCTCCAAAAGCTTCTAGGTATTCTGGGCTGTCGATGTAGGAATCGATCTCCGCGCTGTGGCCGCCAGATTGGTAGATGTCCAAATGGCGGGCGATGTCTTTGGGGCTGGTGGGAGCGCGTCCCAGCAGATGCTTGAAATTGAGCTCGATGGCCCGGGTTTGCGAGTTGGGGTAGAAAAACCGCTTTTTGTAGGCTTCGGACTTGGCGATCAATCGCACAAACTCCCGCACCGTCAGGCTGCCCTGGCGCAGCAGCGATTCCGCACTGGCTAGCTCCTTCCTATCGGCCCCAAACAAATGGTCGTTGCCCAGCACCTGACGGTAGATGGCCCGCAGCACCGCATTGAGCTGATCCTGGCTGGCGTTGGGGCGCAACTCCAGTGGGGTGGTCTCCGTAATGCCCCGGATCCCCATCCGGCTTGCCGCTGTAATTGCACTCATGCTAATTCCCCCGATTGAACTGAATGGACACAGATTGAGAACAAGCTTGCGTTTAGGGTCATTTCGATTCAAGCTAGGACATTGCACCCACACCTAAAGTGTTGGTTGCGTCGTCGCGTCGGCGTTGCGGAGCAATAATGCAGGGGGCCAAAAGGCTTTTCAAGGACTCCGTCCCGCTGGCGCGATCAATAGCCCAGGCGTCTCACCCTAGCCTGAAACGACTGTAGAAATCGAAAACTAAAATTAGAAATCAAAAATCGGCAGCCCCAAGCTGCAGAAGAGCAACAGTGGCGCCTTCCTATTGGGGAGACTGATCCGCAAACCCACGTGGTCAAACGTATCTCTCCGCAACGTAGCAGGCTCACCACCGTTGCCCTCAACAACCTTCCCTCGCCATCCCCCCTGGTTTATGGGATGAGCCAACTGGCTAGCCGGCGTCGCCCTTTTAGAGGGATCCCAAGCCAAGGGTTTAGCTGAGCGCGTTGATGGCGTAGTCGATGTAGGTGTTGGCTTCGGTGGCCGCTTGCCCGGTCAGGCCGTGGTTGGCTTTGATGTAGCGCAGGGCTTCGATGAACCAACTGGGGGAGAGTTCAAAAGCGGCGTTGATCTCGCGGATCCCGGCCAACTGATACTCGTCCAGAGGACCGGTGCCACCGGCTACCAAGCAGTAGGTGATGTAGCGCAGGTAGTGGCGCACGTCGCGGGCGCACTTGTCTTTGCCGGCTTGGGTGTGGCACTGCCCACCGGGTTGGGTGGTGTAGGGGAACTTGGCGTAAACCGCTTCGGTGGCACCGCGCACCAGCTCGTCGGCACGGCTGCTCAGAACTCGGGCGGCTTCCATGCTGGCGGCAGCCCGCTGAAAACGGCCATTGATGGCCTGCAATTCGCTGTTGCTCAGGTAGCGCCCTTGGCTGTCGGCAGTGGCGATGGCGTCAACAATTGGGGTTTGCATGATTCAAAACGCTCCTTTACTTAACTCAAGCTCAATGCAAAAAACAAAGCAAAAGATTCAAAGTCTCAACTGCAAAATCGCTGCAAAACAGGTTACTTTTCCAGGGATCCCCTGCCAACCCGAGTTGTCTTAGATCCCAGAGAGGTCTTCACAACTGGATCCGGACACAACAGAAACTTCAGTCCACAAGGGATCAAACCACAGCGGCAGCAGCGCGATCGAAGTAGGATTCGATTTCGGCAATCAGAGCGCTGCAGTCACCCCGGGTGATGCCGTTGGGGTCGTTTACCACCGCCACCGCAGCCTTTTTCATCTTTTGGATACCGTTGGCCACTGAGCTGCCGGGGGTGCCCAAGGCTTGATAGGTTTCCCGCAGGCCGTTCAGGCAGCGCTCGTTCAGCACACTGGCATCTCCGGCTGCCACTGCGTAGGTGATGTAGCGGAGAATAATGTCCATGTCCCGCATACAGGCGGCTACGTTACGACTGGGGTAGGCAGGGCCACCGGGAGCGTTCAAATTGGGCTCCTCGGCAAACAACTGACGGATGGCATCGGTCACGATCTTGGAGGCATTGCTGGTGAGGCGGTTCACAGCATCCAAACGCTTGTTCCCCTCAGCAATTACCTGCTGGAGAGCGGCAAACTCGTTCTCTCCCAAAAAAGCGCCTTTGGAGTCAGCTTGGGCAACAACTTTGCCAAATACATCGTTCATGGTTTTGAATCTCCCTAGCAAAAGTAAAAGAGGTTATGAATCCACATTCCCTGCAACGGCCCAGAGAGCACCTGCCGGCCAGGAATGCAACACCGCTTGGATCCCCAGTGCCGAGAGGTGCTGTTTAACTCACAGAACCGCCGACGGGATCGAAGCCGATAGAACCAAGATGAGCAAGCGAAGCTCGCTCCCAGATCCAGGCCTTCATCCAAGGGATCGGACTTGGGCTGAGGAGCCTCAGCCGCTGCTGGCAACCTCAACTGGGCAGACGAGGAGAAGCTGGCTCGCCTTGTTTCCAGTCTTTTTCTACCGCGAAGGCAAGAAGCGATGAAATCAAAAAATGTAAATCGGCTTTACCTCGCGCAAAAGGTCTTAGATCGGTTTCCAACCTGCTTCCCATCTCGGATCCCAGGCTGTTCTCCCTGTCCTTCGCGGGAGTAGTTTTTTACAAAAGAGAATGTTTCTTTGCCTAGCTTTACAACATGAACAAAGATGTCAGCCCCGATCGCGGCTTTGCAGCTTGCAAGGGATCCATTTTCAGTATCGGAGCGAACATTCTCATAAAGGATACATAATTTAACACTTGCTGCAATCCTCGGTCGGGCCTGAGGTTGGGGCAAAATCTGAGAAGGTTCTCTTCGATTCCCTAAGATTTTCGGTACACACCTTTTACAGAAGTTCTGGATGCCCGCTTATGCCTATTGGGTTGGATCGCACTCCTTCCCCAGAGCTGCTGCAGATGGCGCGCTGGTTGGCAGGAGACTTCAGCAACCAAGAGCAAGCCTGGGAAAATCCACCGTTTTTCGCCCAGATCCGGGTGGCCTATCGCCCCTTGCCGGCCCACGTTTTGGGCGGGATCGGCTTTTATGTGGAGCAAGCCTACAGTGGCCATTTGGAAGATCCCTATCGGCAGGCGGTGGTGGAATTGACTCAGGCAAGCGCTGGGATCCTGATTCGCAACTACCGCCCTCTGGAGCCGCAGCGGTGGCGGGGCTGTGCTCGGGAAAGGGCAGACCAACTGAGTCAACTGCAGGCTGCCGACCTAGCCTATCTAGAGGGGTGTGATGTGCATGTGAAGAGGCAGGGATCCCTCTTCATCGGCGCGACGGAGCCGGGGTGCCGGTGTTGCGTGGTGCGCAACGGCCAAGCCACCTATTTGCAGACCACCTTGCACCTGAGCGAGAGCGAGTTTTGCAGCCATGACCGAGGGATGGATCCCATCACCCACCGACAGGTTTGGGGGGCCCTGGCGGGCGCTTTTCGCTTCCAAAAGGTAGTCGATTGGCAGGCAGAGCTGCTGCTGTAGGCTTCGGCCCAGCCAGCCCTGCAACCCCACAGTTGACGACGGTATTGCGCACTCTCCCTCAGTCGGCCTTGTGTACACTGTCTTTGGCCGGGATCCAATGTTGCCGCGCGATGCTTCCGGGTTCGAGCATGCTGGCAATGGGAATGTTCTTTGCCGCTTGCAGACAGGATACGCTCCTTATCGGCTTAGTGTGGGTATTCAATGCAGGCGAGGTCGGGCCCAAAGGATGAGCCACGGTCTGGGCGGGCTTGGCACAGCCCTTGGGGAATGGCAATCGCCCTGGTTGGGATCTTGACCTTGCTGCTGCTCGGTGCCGGCTGTTCTGGCCAGGGGGAATCTGCAGCTTCCCCCCCTGCGTTGATCCCTCTCCCACCTCAACCGGGAACCGAGTCGATTCCCATGCCGGTGCGTACCCTGGGCAACAGCCGCTTCAAGCTCCTGGGCCTGACAGTGGGGGTGGCCGGGAGCGGAGCTGAGGTGTTACTGGATACCGGCTCGGCAGGTTTGCGCATTGTAGCGACGGCGGCAGGTCGCTTTGGCCTGGAACGGACGGGGATCCCTTCCACTGTGACGTTCGGAGATGGCACGCAATTTATCGGGGTGTTGGCCCGCGCCCCCTTCAGCATAGGCGGGATCCCCAGTCGGGAGCCGGTAACGATTCAGTTGATCGACCGGATCACCTGTGTGGACGCCCTGGTGGCCAGTTGTTCAGAGAACTTGTTTGGAGAAGGGCGGCCCTTTGCCGGGATCCTAGGCACGTCCTTGGATGAGCGCAGCCCCGACCGCGAGCTGTTTAGTCCGCTCACCCGCCTTCCGGGCAATTTCCGCTCTGGGTACATTATTCAAACGGGGGGCTTCAACTCCACCCAGGGCCTGTTCACGGTTGGCCTAACGGCTGCCAACACCGTCGGCTTCAATTTCCGGCAGTTTCCCCAGGTGGGAAGCTTTCCCGATGGCACCCCCATCTGGCGGGATGAGGCTTTGCAAGTGGCCTACAGCATTAGCAACACTTCTATTCAAAATGCTCTCAGCCCCACCGTTTTTGACAGTGGTTCTTCCGACATTTTTCTCAACGTCAGGCTGTTGGGGGCAGCTCCTTTCTCCACCTCGACCTTGCCCCCCGGCGCTGAATGGCGAGCTGTGCTGGAGGGGGCTTTTGACTACCGCATTCGGGTTGGCTTTCCCATTACGCCCAGCCGGGATCGGATTTTTGTTGACGGCAACCAAGGAGTGCAACTGTTGGGCATGCCACTGTTTTTCAACGCCGACGTTGCCTTTGATATTGAAGGCGGTCGGATCGGCTTTCGCCTACGTTGAGACGAAGTTGTTTTCAACATCCAAAAGCATTGGGATCACTTGCGGAGAAGAACTTGCCATGTTCGGCCGAGCCTTGAAAACCGGGAACAGCACGCTGCACAGATGGCCTTGGGTTTGGGGGCTACTGCTGCTCTGTTGGCTAGGGCTGAGCGGGCCGGCTTGGTCGATCAGCTTGGGGGATCCCTTGCCGGAGTGGGCTGAGTCTGTGCAGGTGGGACGACAGCGGCTGCGCGGGGTGGAGCAATACCGCGGCCAGGAACAAATCCGCGCCTATGGCAACGAAGCAGGACGGGTGTTTTGGATTCAAATCAACAGCAGCGCTGACTTGCCCCCGGATTACCGAGACTATTTGGGCGAATACCAACAATTTCTGGTAGAAGCTGTAGAAGTGGTGCCGTTGCGAGCCCGACGGCTGCGCTTCCGCCAGGGAAATCGCAGCGCCGAGTGGCAGGTGGTGGGCATGAGCGGTCGGTTTCAGGCGGAGGCGATCAGCAGAGATTTGGCTCCGCCAGGGTTGTTTGGAGATCCCTCGTGAAGAGCAGGAGAATTAGAGCTTATCCTAGAGATCCTAGAGAGAAACTTGAAACTAGAGTCTGCCAATGAATTTACTCCAGAAGAAAGTTGAGGTTACTCTTAATCGCTTCTTCGTCAAGGAGCTAACTCAAGAAGAGCTCACCTTCTATGAGTATGGTTGCAGGCCAAACCCTCTTCCAGATCTAGGAGAGGAGCAGAGGGCTCTCTCCAAGATTTGTAATCAGCTAGGTGTAATGGCTGTTCGTCTGGGAAATCGCATCATAACCCGAGAAAAAGTTCCGGCCAGTAAACTCAAAACAGAGGAATGGGAGTTGGAAGAGCTTGGTTCTAAGGCTCTAGATTGTACAGACCCTACAGAGAGACAGGCTCTAGAAACTTTCGAGCGCAAGAAACTAGATTGGAGTCTAAGATCTAAGTACAAAAAAACAGAGATTGAGCGATCAACAGGAGGAGGATTGATCTGGTGGGTTACGGGTCTGGAAGGAGTAGAACGGATTGAAGGAGTAAAACCACTTTGCGGAGATGGGTGGGAGGTTCACAGAGGAAGAGAGCTAGACGTTGTTATTAGACAAGATAAGAAGCTCTATCTAGAGATCGACATCCGATACCATTTCTACAGCCCATGGACGCTGCATGAGTGGCTGGAAAATTACCCAGATGTCTCAATTGAAATTGTACGAAACACATACAGGACAAAAAATAATAAATACCCAACTTGGGAGTATCGAGGCATTATTTCCAATCAGTCGCCAAGGGAAGTATGGTTAGCGGAGCTAAACACTAGCTTAGCGGATTATCATGTACAGAAGTACGGAGCAACTCCAGAAGAAGTTGATGGCTCTCTGGTGGTTCAAGTGGTCTCGAGAGAACGCAATTTCAGACAAAAGGCAGAGCCTATCCTTCATCTATCGCGGAGACTGTCGCCTGTTTTAACTTTGGAGATGCTAGCAAGTATAGAAGATCAAAGATGGACTGGCAAAAAAGTTAGCTCCTTGGTTAGCGAGCACATCAGAAAAAGTTTAGAAGAGAGATTGAAAGAGTCTAAAGAGACCGCAAAAACTATTATAGAAAATGTCTACAATATTTCTGACTTTCAGGCTGATCCCCTAAAAGCAGAAGGATACATTATGCCAAGTCCAAGGCTATTGGGGTTTGGTCATAGACAAGTCCAAAACCCCGCGAGAGTTAGGTACCAAGGATGTGCAAGAGTTGGCGAGACAAAGTTTGGACTTCTAAATCTTGACGATAATAAACGTGAGTATCCTACTGAGGTTCGCAAGTGCCTACTTGAAGTAGCTAAAAAGAGCGGAGCAAGAGTTGAAATAGACTTTTACGCAACCCGTCAAGATTTGCCTGAAGGCGACCTTGCTCAACAGAGGTTTTGGCAAAGCTGGGCCGACAAAGGGATCAAAACCGTTCTGGTTGTCATGCCCTTGTCGCCTAATGAGCACAAGCAAAAGATCCGCTTGCAAGCACTTCGAGCAGGAATAGCAACTCAGTTTATGATTCCTGGAGCTGACCCCTACAAAGCTCTAAATGTCGTACTAGGACTTCTGTGTAAAGCTGCGTGGCAACCCGTGTTGCTTGAACCCCTCGATCATCCTGAGTGCTCCGAGCTTACCATTGGTTTTGATGTGGGGACGAATCGAGAGCTTTACTACGGAACCTCTGCCTTCGCGGTACTGGCCAATGGTCAAAGCTTAGGCTGGGAGTTGCCCGATATACAAAGAGGAGAAACTTTTTCCGGCGAGGCAATTTATCAAACCGTGTCCAAGCTCGTCAATAGATTCTACAACAAATTTCATCGATACCCTAGAAAGGTTCTTTTGATGAGGGATGGCTTAGTTCAAAGAGGCGAATTTGATAAAACAATTGAGGAACTAAGAAAAGAAAAGATTGCTGTGGATATTGTTGGAGTGCGCAAAAGTGGCACAGTCAGAATGGGAAGAGAGGAAAAAGGAAGCTATAGAGACGCTGCAATGGGCACTGTCATTTTTGACCATGAACGAAGGTCATTTATGCTCGTAACAAGCCAGCCCATTAAGAAGTCCTCGGTGCCAATTGGCAGCGCAAGACCGCTGCGAGTTGTCCATGAACACGGCAACACTCCTTTGGAAGTTCTGGCTATACAAACTTACCATCTCTCCCAGCTTCATCCTGCTAGTGGTTTTCAAGCCTGTAGGCTCCCTTGGGTGTTGCACTTTGCCGACAAAAGCAGTAAAGAGTTCCAGCGCATTGGCAACAGCATTTTTAGTGTGCTGCAGAACATAAACCGAGAGAAGTTGATTGCCGTCTAGCCAAGGGAGGGGATCCCCACCTGCCGGCCTTGCTAGGATTGGGGGGGTGGTTGGTGTTGCGGCTATGGTGGAGATGAATGAGGTCTGGAAGACCTTTCTGAGCAATCCTGTTCCGTTCTGTGGCGGTTTTCTCAGCGGCCTGCTGCGTTTGGATGTGAAGCAAGATCCGCTGCGCAGTTGGCTGGAGTCCCAGGGGCTGAGGGTGGAGGAGCCCCCGCCTTCCGGTCGCTCCGACGGCCCCCAATCCATTTCCATTGAATAGGCGTACTCAATCGGCGGGCAGAGAGTAGGGATCCCTTCCGAACGCTTTCTCTCAGGTGTGGGAAGCGCTCTGATCCGGGCACAAGCAGCGACAAGAAGGGCAGCAAGAGCGGTGTTGCGAGGTGAGCTGATGTTCCCTGAGCCCTCCCAATTTAGGAAGCGGCAGGGATCCCTTCGAGGCTGGGGCTATCTCGGCGGGGTGGTGTTCCTGGCAACGGGACTGGTCGGTCTGCCGTCAGGGGATCCAGCCGTGGCCCAATCGGCTCCCTCTTCTCTTGCCAGCCCTAAGCAGGATCCCCAAGCTTGGCTGGAGCGCTACAACGCCGCTCTAGAGCAATTGCCCCCTTTGCCCAACTTGCAATATCGCCAGCAGGTGCGGGTGGAGGGATCCCAAACCTTCACAGCCACGTTGGATGTGCTCTACCGCCGCGACGGCAGTTGGCAGGCTTGGGTAGCCGAAGGGGATCGCATCCGCCTCTTGGATTCGCGCCAATTGGAAGTGGTGAACCAGTCGGATCTGCTGCAGCTGTACTCGGTGTATGTGAGCCGACCGGAAGCCCTCTTGCCCTCGGTGAGCTTTTACTTGAAGGCGGATCCCAGCCGCTACCGCGTCCTCTCCTCAGAACGGGTGGATTTGGCTGGATCCCCTGTCCAGCACTTGCGCCTAGAGCCCATTCAGGAAGGCCAGTTGCGGGAGCTGTGGCTGGATCCGCAGTCGGGGCTGCCGCGGCAGGTGTTGCTGTTTTTGTCGGGGGTGTGGGGGCAGGCCTATGTCCTGATGGGGTTTACGGCGGTGCCAGCTCCCGAGGGAGGGGAGCGCTACTGGCTGCCGGAGAGCACCCGCATCAATTTGGGCTATGGCTTTTGGACCCTGGAGGGCCTGAACCGCCGCGTGTTCAGGGGATCCCTGTCCATCCAGCATGACTACCAGGACTACCGCATTTTGCCAGAAGGGACGCAGTTGCGCTTTTTGCCTTCGCAGCCGCCGGTGGATGCGCCGCCGGTGGTAGCCGGCCTGCCGGGGAGCGCTCCTCAAGCGGAGTTGGGAGATGTGCGGGCCTTGGGAGTGGATGAGCAGGGCAACCAGCAGTTCAGCATTGGCCTGGGCCGGCGCTCCAGCCCGGACAATTCCTTGGAAGACCGAATCGTTGCTTTCAACCTAACCCGACCCACCAGCCGCAACGCCCTGACCCAAATCGATACTTTAGCTCTTTTGCCTCTGGGGAATGGCCAGTTGCCCATCTATCTCTTCCAATTCGACACCGGTCGCCCCCTCTCGCCCCTGCAGGGGGTAGAGCGCCCGCAGGTGGATCCCAACGAGGTCTTCGCTCCTAAGCCGCCAGCCATCAAACTCTTTGGAGATTAGCTCCCCAATGCTGATAGATGCTGCCTATGGGGTGATCCCCATCCTGCCCCACCCACCCGCCCAGGAAGCTCCCAGACTGGGCTCTTCTCATTTGTATCTGCTCATCCAGCACCAGAAGGGGCATTGGGCTTTCCCAAAAGGGCACAAGGATAGCTCCGAAAGCGACCTGGAGGCGGCGCAGCGAGAATTGCGAGAGGAAACCGGCTTGACCGACTACCAGCTTCTGACCCTGCCCGGCCAGTCTGACCCTTTGACGCTGCAGGAAGCCTACACCTTTACGGATCCAGAGGGGAACCGAGTGGCCAAAACCGTTACCTACTACGTGGCCTTGCTGCCGCCCCAATTTCCTCCCCCTGAGCTACAGGTGCAACCAGAGGAGGTGGCCGCCTACCGCTGGTGCTCCTACCCCGAAGCCTTGGAGCAGATCAGTTTTGAAGAGAGTCGGCAACTGCTGCGCCGCTGCCAAGCCCACCTGGAGCAGCTTTGGAAATTGGAGAAGACCTAAGTTCCGTATTTTTACGGAAGAGGTTTATCGGGGTTACCTTTATCTTGTCTTGCAGGCTTTCCGCGGGAAGTTCCCGAGTAAGAAAGCCAGCAGACAATCTGAGGGCTAGCCTTCACCTTTAGAGATTGGCTGATGAGCAATAGTCATCGATCTCCCCAGGAGGAGAGTTTTTCTGAATACGGATTGAACGCTGAAACTGCCTTTGAGTTCGTGCAGCCTTGGCCGTCTTGTTGGGCTTGGCTCATCTAAAGATCTCGTCTGGGTCAGGGCTGGGCTTGAACTGTATTCTGGAAAGCATTTTTTCACCGGCTTGTGGGGTAGCTAAGACTTCAGTCGTGTCATCAACCTCAGCGCAGGAAATTGTTCCGAGCACGTCCTCTCGACCCATGAACCGTCCCCCCGTCTGTACAGAAGTCTCGGCCCATCTGCTGAACGCAGAGGTCAGCTTCACAGGAGTTGTTCGGTATTTCAGTGCCTTGGACAAAGGGGAGGGGCTGGGCACTTGGTCATTGGTGTTTCACCAAGGTCGCCTGGGGTTTGCTCACCACAGCTTGGAGCCCTTGGAGCGCTTGGATCGCCACCTGCGTCGGCTCAGCCATCAAGTCTTTTCTCTGACTCGCCAAAATTGCCTACGCATCCATCGGCAGGTGGAGGCGCTATTGGCTCAGGAGACTGGGCCTCTACCTGCAGACCTTCTGGGGCTGAGTTGGATGGTAACGGAGCAACTGCTGCCTTGGGAAGCTGCGCGCAGGTTGAATGCTTGGATCGGCGAGGAGGTGCTGCAAAATCTGTTGCTGGTTCCAGGGGGCTTTCAGCAGGAGATCATCCCACTGGACAACGTGCCCACCCTGGGCCAGTGGGATGGGGGATCCCTGCTCGACCTGATCCAAAAGCGGCTACGGGCATGGCAATCTTTGGGGCCTGAGATCACCTCCCCCTACCAACGGCCCTACTTTGCCAGCCGGGCCCAGGCAGAACGCCTTCCCGCCGAGCAACAGGAACGGCTAGGCCGGTTACTGAAGGGGTTTAGCTTCCGCCAGTTGAGCGCCCTTCTCGATCAAGACGACCTCCAGATCGCTCGCCGCCTACATCCTCTGGTCAAAGCCGGTATCCTTGTCCTGCGGGATCCCCAGCCCCCCTTTGATCGGCTGCCCAAAACCTACTCGGCCAAGCTTGAGACAGAATCACAGCCCTCAGAAACTCCCACCGTCCCTCTTCACCTGGCCAACGGGCTTGCAGATCTAGGCCCATCTCCCCAAGCCTCGAAAACCTGGATTGTGGCCTGTATTGACGACAGCGAAGCCATGCTCAGCGAGTTGCAGCGGTTGTTGGAAGGGCACAACCTGGTCATTCACGCCATCAGCGACTCTTTGAAAGCCCTGATGAAGCTGACCACCCTCAAGCCAGATTTGATCCTGCTGGACGTGGGTATGCCCAACGTGGATGGCTACCAATTGTGCAGCCTCATCCGCAAATCCTCCGTGTTAAAGGATGTGCCGGTGGTGATGGTCACAGGCCACAAAGGTCTGATCGATCGGGTGAAGGCGCGCCTGGCCGGTGCCACCGATTACCTGACCAAGCCCTTTCGGCAGGAAGAATTGCTGCAGATGGTGTTTCGCTATCTCAGCTAGGGATCCCTCTAAAGGTTCGTCGAAAAAGAGGTAAGGAGATGTCGATCATGGTGAAAGTTCTTGTGGTGGAAGATGTGGCCTCGGAGCGACAGCTCATCAGCGATTACCTCCGCTCAGAAGGCTATCAGGTGGTAGCGGTGGCCAACGCCCAAGAGGCATTGCAGCAGATCCGCAACGACAAACCCGATGTGGTGCTGACGGACTTGGTCATGGAAGGCATGAGCGGGCTGGAATTGTGCCGCCAAATCAAGAAAAACCCGGAAACCCAAAAGTTGCCCGTTGTGGCCTGTACTTCTAAAAATCAAGAGCTGGACAAACTCTGGGGCATGAAGCAAGGGATCGATCTTTATCTGACCAAGCCTTTTACCCGCGAAGACATTTTGCGGGCCGTGAAATCAGTAGTGCTCAGCCCGAGCTCATGATTTTTGCCACTCCTGTCCTTGCTGAGCTGCGCCTCCAGTTAGGATCCCTGTGATTATCACGAATTGTTCTTAGGAGATGTCTTAGAATTGGCAGAGCGAGAACGGCAATGGCGGTAGCTTTCTCCCCACACAGCCCTACTTCTACCCGTACCGGCGAGCTGTACTTACATCTACAGTTGGGGGTAGACTGTCGGGCCCTTTTGCCCATGGCATTTGCCCAGGAAGCTCTAATTGTTGGCCCGCACCACTTTACCCTTCTCCCCAACCAGCCCGCATGGGTGCTGGGCTTGTTCAACTATCGCAATCGCATTCTCTGGGGACTGGATCTGCCGCAATTTCTCGGCCTAGAGCCCTTGGACTTTGGGCAGCCCGAACACCACTTGGTGGTGATGCGCCCAGAATTTGGGGGCTCTGCATCGCCAGTGCGAACAGGCTTGGGCCTGGCAACCCAACACGTGAAAGGAGTAGCTCGAGTGCCCGCCGAGGAGATCCAACCCTTAACAAAAGCCCAGGCAGCACAAAACAACTTTCGACTGGAGAACTTCTACGACTCTTGCAAAGGGCTGGTGTTGGAAGGGGATGAGCCTCTCTGGGTGCTCGACCCTCTTGCCATTGTCCAAAAGCTCAACTCAGTTGATTCCTCGGCAAACCCTTGATCTTGATCTTGGCGACCTTTTCCCCGACTTACCCTCACTTAAAGGCAAAATTCTATGGTTTCCTTCCGTCCCCTCTTTCTCAGGCCTGCTCCATCTTCTCGGCCCCAACGCAAAGTCGCGGGATCCCGCCTGGCCCTGGCAATCAGTTTTCCTCTGGGCATCAGCTCCCTGCTGTTTGCCGTCTCTGCCGGCAGCGTAGCCCGCACCTATTTCGAGTTCAAGCCGGCGATCTCGCGGCAGTTCACCCTGCAAAACCTGAGCGATCAGGTGATCTATTTGGATGAAGTCTTGACCATGTCTGCCCGCATGGCCGCTGCCAGCGGGGATCTGTCCTGGGAAGAGCGCTACAACATCCATGTCCCTCAGTTGGATGAGGTGCTGGCGGAGATTCAGCAATTGGATCCCGCCTCTTACGAAGCCTATGCAGCCAAAACCACAGCAGCCAACATCAAGCTGGTGGAGTGGGAAGTGCAGGCTTTTGATCTGATTCGGGCCGGCGAGCAGGAACGGGCTTTCAACTTGCTGCACAGCCCTGAGTACGAAGAGCAAAAGCGCATCTACGCCGAAGGGATCAACCAAACCCTGGAGGCCATTCGCAGCAACATTCAGGCCAGCGTCCAGCTTTACGAGCAAGATCTGCTGCAGGCTTTGATCTTTTCCGGCATCAGCTTCCCGATTCTGCTGCTGAGCTGGGGGATCATTTTGATCCTGGTGCGCAACTTTGTGCGGGAACGCAACGCCACCTACGAGCGACAAGTTTCCGACACCCGACTGGCCCAGCGGTTTGCCGATATTGCCCGGATTCGCCAAGAGCAAGAGCTGATCGATCCCCTAACTGACTTGTTGGGCGAGATGCGCCAGCGCTTCGGTGCCGAACGAGTGGCCTTCTATCGCTTGACCGCTCCCGAAGAGGCGCAGGTTATCGCTGAATCTCACGACAGCCGCCTGCCCGACACCTTGGGCACCCTCCTCCGCAGGATCCCGGCTCCGATCCAGCAGGCTCTCCACGGCGGGCAAGTTTACGCTTTTGGCCCGGTGCCTAGGCCAGATCTGGGCGCCGACTACCTGCAGAGGCTGGCCACAGCCCAACTGAAAGCCGAGATGATAGCGCCGGTGGTGCGTGGCGATGAGCTTTACGGTTTTTTGGCAATAGGCCGCGCCCAAAGCCAGAGCTGGTCTGACGAAGAACAGAAAACCTTGGCAGAGCTGGCCAACCGCCTGGGTCAAGCTTTGGGTAACCTGGGGGCGCTGGAGCAAAAAGCCGTGGCCGCCCAGGAACGGGAGCGGTCGGAAGCGCTGCAAAGAGAGCTGCTGCAGCTTATCAGCGAGGTCACAGAAGCCTCGCGGGGGGATCTCACGGTGCGGGCGCAGCTAACAGCCGGACAAGTTGGCATCATGGCGGACTTTTTCAACGTCATTATCGAGAGCTTGCGCGACATCGTGATTCAAGTGCAGCAGGCCGCCGGTCAAGTCAACCAATCCATTGGTCGTGACGAGGCAGCCATTCGCGAGTTGGCCGAAGCCGCTCTCCGACAGGCCACCCAAATCGAAGAGACCTTGCGCTCTGTCGAGCAAATGACGCTCTCAATCGAGGAGGTAGCCGATAAAGCCCAACAGGCCGCCACCGTTGCCGAATCTGCCGCCGCCACGGCCATCAACAGCAGCTTGACTATGGATCGCACAGTGCAAAACATCCTGCAACTGCGGGAAACGGTGGCCGAAACGGCCAAGAAGGTGAAGCGGCTGGGGGAATCTTCCCAGCAGATTTCCAAGGTGGTGTCCTTGATCAACCAGATTGCGCTGAAAACCAACCTCTTGGCGGTGAACGCCAGTATCGAGGCAGCCCGTGCCGGCGAAGAAGGGCGAGGTTTTGCGGTGGTCGCCGAGGAAGTCGGGGCACTGGCGGCCCAGTCGGCAGAAGCCACCCGCGAGATCGAGCGCATTGTGGAAGGGATCCAACGGGAAACCGGCGAGGTGGTACAGGCGATGGAAACCAGCACCGGCCAGGTGGTGGAGGGAACCCGCTTGGTGGAAGCAGCCAAGCAGAGCCTGGGACAAATTGTGGAAGTCTCGCGGCAGGTGAACCAGCTCTTTCAGGCCATTGCCCGCTCCACCGATGCCCAGGCAGATGCATCTCAAACGGTGCGCCAGTTGATGCAGCAAATCGCCAACATTGCCGCCCAGACGGCGGCAGCCTCGCAGCAGGTGGCCAACTCTCTCCAGGCTACGGTGGCGGTTGCCCGTCAGTTGCAGACTTCTGTGTCCACCTTCAAGGTGGGGGAGGCGGTTTAGCATGGGGCCGAATCCCACTTCCCTCGACCCACGCGAGTGGCAGGTTAGGCTGCAGTTTTTGGACGAAGCCCAGGCTTACCTCGACACCCTGGAGGCAGGGGTGTTGGGCCTGGGATCCCAGAGTTTGGATCGCCCCCGTTTGGATCGCTTGCTGCGGGCTGCTCATTCCATCAAGGGCGGGGCGGCCATGATGGGCTTTCCGGTGCTTAGCGACTTGGCCCATCGCCTGGAAGATGGTTTCAAGATCTTGCAGGTGGATCCCCAAAAAGCCGACCCCGCAGTGGAGCGCAACCTCTTGGCGGCGTTGGATTGCATGCGCCAAATAGCCCAGCAGCACCGCCAGCAGCGGCTTTTGGACGAATCTTGGCTGGCAGAGCGGGTGCAGCCTCTTTTCGATCAATTGCGAGAGCAGTTGGGAGAGTTGCAGCCTGAGGACAACGTCCAAGTCCTGGCAGCAGAGGCCGGGGGCGATATGCGGGTGCTGCTGTTTGCAACCGAGGTGGAGGCCTGTCTGCAGCGGTTGGAAGGTGTGCTGGCCCACCCCGAGCAGCCCTGTTTGCGGGAGGAGTTTCTCATTGCTGCCCAAGAGCTGGGGGCGCTGGGGGAAATGTTGGATCTGCCTGCCTTTGCCACCCTGTGCGGCTCAGTAGTCCAAGCTCTGGAGACGCTGCCGCCAAATGCCAAGGAGCAGGTGTTGCCCGTTGCTCAGGCGGCTTTACAAGCTTGGCGACGCTCGCAGGCCCTGGTGCTGGTCGGTCAGGTCGCTCTTCTCCCCAGCTCCTGGGATCCGGCAGAGCCTCCAGTTTCCCCCCCGCCAGAAGCCCCTCCCCCTGCAATGGCAGGAGCCACCGAGCTGCCGGATTCGATTCCAGCCGGGGCCAAAAGCGCTGCCGAGATGCTACGGGTGCCGGCTCGCCCTCTGGAACAGTTGGGGGAGCTGTTGGGAGAGCTCATAGGGGAGCGCAACCGCTTAAACAGTCGCCTGCAACGGCTGCGGGAGCTGGTCAGCTTGTTCAAACGGCGGGTTCGCACTCTAGAAGAAACCAACAGCCGCCTGCGCAGCAGCTACGACCGCGTCGCTGCCACCGTGCCTGCTTCTGTGCTCTTGAAAAAAGAAGGGGATCCCGGCCTGACCTTGGCCGATACCTTTGACCTCTTGGAGATGGATCGCTATGGAGAGATGCACCTGCTGACCCAAGAGGTGATGGAAACCGTTGTGCAAATTGATGAGGTAACCCACGATATCGACACCACCCTGCAGGAGACCGAAGGCAGCGCCCGCCAGCTCAGCCGCCTCTCCAGGCAAATGCAAACCCGTCTCGACCAGGTGCGCATGCAGCCTCTATCGGATTTGACGGATCGCTTCCCCAGAGCGCTGCGGGAGCTGAGCTTAGCCCATGGCAAGCCCGTGGAGCTGCGGGTCTTGGGGGGATCCACCCTAATCGAGCGCTCGATTTTGGAGGCCTTGGCGGATCCCTTGTTGCACTTGGTGCGCAACGCCTTTGACCACGGCATCGAGGCTCCAGACACCCGCCTGGCCCAGGGCAAGCCGGCCAAGGGCCTCATCGAAATTGCCGCCAGCCAACGGGGCAACCGCACTCTGATCACGGTGCGAGACGATGGGGCAGGGATCTGTCTGGATAAAATCCGGGCCCGCGCCTTGCAGATAGGGTTTTCCGCTGCCGACCTGGCTGAGGCCAGCTCCCAGGAGCTGCTGGAGTTGATCTTCCAGCCGGGCTTCAGCACCGCCGAGCGAGTCAGCGAGCTATCTGGACGGGGAGTGGGTCTAGACGTGGTACGCACCAACCTGCAACGAATTGCCGGCCAGGTGCAGGTGGAATCTTGGCCGGGACGGGGCACGCTGTTTACCCTCACTCTGCCCGTTTCTTTGAGCGTCACCCGCGTGCTGCTGACAGAATGCCAGGGGTTGATGTTGGCTTTTCCGGCCAACGCAGTGGAAGAATTGCTTATCCCCCCGCAGTTGCCTGCCGATTCCTTTCTCTGGGAAGGGGAGCAGATCCCTTTAATTCCTGTGGGCCACTGGTTTCGCTTCGCGCGCTGGCAGCCTCGCCGGGAAATTGACGAGACCCCCCTTCTCGACCGACCTGTGGTGCTGCTGGTGGTAGAAGACAACCGGCCCTATGGCCTGTTGGTGGATCGCTTTTGGCGGGAGCAAGAGGTAACTCTGCGCCCGGTGGAGGGAGGTCTGCCTCTGCCGTCGGGATTCTCCGGCTGTGCGGTTTTGGCCGATGGGCGAATCGCTCTTTTCGTGGATCCGCCTGCCCTCTTGAGCTGGCTGCTCGCCCAGCGGGATCAGCCCTGTCAGTCGGCAAGGGATCCCCTTCCCCAGCCCAGGTTTGCCGCCCAGCCCACCCTGCTGGTGGTGGAAGATTCGGTCAACGTGCGCCGCTTCTTGGCCATGACCCTAGAAAGAGCAGGGTTCCGGGTTGAACAGGCTCGCGACGGACAAGAGGCCCTCGAGCACTTGCAGAGAGGAATTCCCATCCGAGCGGTGATTACCGACATTGAAATGCCGCGGCTGGATGGCTTTGGCTTGCTGGCCCAGATTCGTGCCCACCCCCTGTATGACCAGCTTCCCGTGGTCATGCTCACCTCCCGCAGTGGCGAGAAACACCGCCAACTGGCCCAGCGGCTGGGAGCCAGCGCCTACCTCTCCAAGCCCTTCCAGGAACAGGAGCTGATCCAAAAGCTGCGGCAACTGCTGCAACCAGCCTCTTCGGCACCTTCCACCGGCGTTTTGATGGCGAGGTAGTCCATGCCCCTGCTTTCCCCTCTGCGCCTGCGTCGTCTGGCTCGGCAAGAACAACTGAGAAACCGGCAGACCTTGATTACTTTCCAACTGGGCTCCTACTGCTTCGGCCTCCCTGTTGATCGGGCGCGGCGAGTTTTTAGCTGGGCAGAGTTTCAGCTTGCTCAGGAGGGCGGCCCCCAGCTTTTGGATACCGGTCGTTTGTTGCTGGGCCGAGGGATCCCTTTTCAACCGGAAGGGGTTATTCTGTTGCAGCCAGGCAGTTCTGAGGACGGATTGTCCGACCAGATCGACAACCCAGAAACAGGGGCTCTGCCCATTCCCACTCAGCCCCTCCTGCGCCGTCTGCCCTCTTCCCAGTTGCAGCCTCTCCCCAGCCGCTATGCAGCTCAGGCCCGCCAACGGGGTATTGTGCAGTGGATCCCGCCAGCCGAAGGCCAGCTCCCCCTGTTGGTGTTCGACCCTCATCTCTGGCCTGTCTGTTCTTGAGCGGGGAGAGGGGGCAGTTGCAGTTCTGGATTCTCCACGCGGGTTAGCTCCCAGCGGAAGTGCTCCCCACCCCGTCGCTGCCAATTCAATCGGAAGGGTTGCTCCAAGGCGTTCACCTGATCCCGCGTCAGGTTGGCTAAGGGGCCGCCGGATCCCTCGATCACAAACCAGAGAGTGGCCTGTCCTTGGCGACTGGGATCCCCTGGGCCGAGCTGCACCTGCAGCGCTTGGGGTTGGAGGCGCAAGCGAAAAAATTGGCCGAAGATCTCGCGGCTGTAGGCCAGCGCCCGCTGCTTGTTCAGGCCCCAACCATCGCTATAGGCCTCAGATACCAACATCTCCACCTGATCCCAGTTGCGCTGCTCCACCGCCCGCAGCAATCTCTCCGTGTGGACGCGGATTTGTCGCTCAGGCCGCCCGTATTGCCAAAAGGCTCCCACCCCGATAGCCAAGACGACGGATCCCACCACCCCCCAGCGCAGCCAGGGGGGAAGGGGTGAAGGGGGAGAAGAGACAGAGGCAGACAAGGGATCCCTCTTGGGCAGTAGGGGGATTGCTCCCTCTAGCCTACGGGATCCACATGTGAGAAGATCAAAGTCCCATCCCCAAATCTGTGCAGCCTTTGCCAGGCACAGCACGCCCCCGAAGTTTAGCCAACCGGTCATGACCAAGTCCACCGACCGCCTGCTGCTGGAGTTTGAGCAGCCTGTTGCCGCCCTGGAGCAACGAATTCAAGAAATTCGGGCCTTGGCAGAAGAAAACGACATCGATGCCTCTGAGCAGATTCGCCAATTGGAAGCCAAAGCCGAAGAGCTGCGCCGCGAGATCTTCAGCCAGCTCACGCCGGTAGAACGGCTCCAAGTGGCCCGTCACCCCCGCCGCCCCACCACCCTGGATTACGTACAGACCATCTGTGACGACTGGTTTGAGCTACACGGGGATCGCCACGGCCAGGACGATCCGGCCATTGTGGGCGGGTTGGCCAAGCTAGGGGAGCAGCCGGTGATGATCCTGGGCCACCAAAAGGGTCGCGACACCAAAGACAACATCCACCGCAACTTTGGGATGCCCAATCCCGCCGGCTACCGCAAAGCCCTGCGGCTAATGGAACATGCCCACCGCTTCGGCCTGCCCCTGCTCACCTTCATCGACACGCCGGGGGCTTACCCAGGCGTCAAGGCGGAAGCTGAGGGCCAAGGAGAGGCCATTGCCACCAACCTGCAGACCCTTTTCCGGCTGGAGATCCCCATCATCTGCACCGTCATCGGCGAAGGGGGATCCGGCGGAGCATTGGCCATTGGGGTGGGCAACCGCATCCTGATGTTCGAGCACGCCGTCTACTCCGTGATCTCGCCGGAAGGCTGCGCGGCTATTCTCTGGAAGGATGCCAAGAAGGCTCCCCAAGCGGCGGCAGCCCTGCGCATTACCGCCCAAGACCTGCTGCAACTGGAGGTGATCGACGAGATCCTGCCGGAGCCGGTTGGCGGCGCCCACCGCGCGCCCTTGGAAGCTGCTCAAACCCTCAAAGAGGCTCTTCTCAGGCATCTCAAGGAACTTTCTAGCCTGAGCGGGCGAGAATTGCGCGAGGAGCGCTACCAAAAGTTTCGCCGCATGGGAGCGTTTCTGGAGCTTTCTGAATAGACCTATGCATCCCTGATTTATAGTCGTTTCAGATTAGGGTGAGACACCTGGGCCATTGATCGCGCCAGCGGGACGGAGTCCTTGAAAAGCCTTTTGGCCCCCTGCATTATTGCTCTGCAACGCCGATGCGACCAACATTTTAGGCGTGGGTGCAGTGTCCTGGTTTGAACTGAAATGACTATATTTGGGGTTTAATTTGGGGTTTATTCGAGGGGAGAGGCCCTTTAGGAGCTGCTCTGGGATGAACTTCCGAAAGCACTCCGCGCCCTCAACCTGACCAAGAGGGGGCTAACTCCTACCAGGTTACCCGATCCCGCAGCTGCTCAATCCGGGCTGGGCCAATGCCATTGACCCGTTGCAGATCCTCCAAAGAGGAGAAGGGGCGGGCCTCGATAATGCGCTGCGCCAGGGCGGGGCCAATGCCGGGCAACTGTTCCAGCTCCGCCGCCGTGGCCGTATTCAGGTTAACGCGAGGGGATCCCCCAGGAGACGCCACCGGAAAAGCAACCGACGGGGAAGGGGATCCCGCCTCAGGAGGAAGAACGACCTCGACTTCCAGCAGCTCCGGCTCCGGTTCAGGCAAGGAAGCGGCAACGGGGACGGGGTTGGGGCAGCGACGGGACGCCTCTTCTGCCTGCTGTTGCAGGCGGCGGCTGGGGCCAAAGCGGGCATCGGCAATGAGCCGGTCGAACTCCCGCACAAAGTGATCCACCACTCGGCTATTGCGGATGATCAGGAGGTTTTCATCGTTGACGTGATTGGCGGCCATCGACCAGTTGTGGGATCCGGTGATCACCGTGGCCTGAGGAGTGCCGGGATCGATGATGGCAAACCTATGGTGCAGCTTATCGCCGGGGGCGAGGTTGGGTATGCCTACAGACTGGGCCGGCAGCGTCCAGGGCAGGCGCGCCGCCTCCACCTGGCACTTTTCGTCGGGGAGCAACAGCCCCCACATCTCCAGGGTGCGGCTGTAGTCGCGGAAGGCAAAGCCGGGATCGAACACCCCGCGGATCTCCACGTTACGCTCCTGGCGCAGTTGCCTGAGCTGGTTGGCAATGCCCGGATCCGTAAAGACGAACAGAGCCAGATCCACCTGTCGCCGGGCTTGGGCCAGGGCGGCGGCGATGATGCCGTTGGAGGTGGCTTCATAGGGCAGGGAGCGACTGGCAGGAGAAAAGTGAACCCCCACAATGGCATCGTCAATGTACACCGTTTCCAGGGAACGCTTGAGCTTCTGCACGCCGAAGCGGCTATCGGTCAAGCCACCGGGGCCATCGCCCCACATGAGATCGAATTCCTCGGTGTAGAGGCGGGCCAGCTCCGGGCTGTCCAGCAGCAGCAGATGGTTGGCATTGCCGACACTGCCAGGCGCATCAAAGTCCCCGTGAATATCAGAGAGCGTGAAATTGGCCGATCCGGTCAAGATTTTCTGCCCGTCGATCACCACAAATTTGTGGTGCATCAGGCCGCTGCCCTTGGAGCCATCGGCGGTATCATCCAGCCAGGGCACCCGCCCCCCATCCAGCAAGGCGTACACATCTCGGCTGGCAATCTCCTCGGGAGAAAACCGTCCATCGCGGTTCACATCCACCAGGTTGCGGTACTCCTCGAACTTGCGACGGCTGCGCTCGTCCAGCGCCCGCACTTCGGCAGGGGTGAGCTGGTGCCAGGCTCGCACGTAGGTGTTTTCAGTAATAAAACGCACAGGGATCCCCGCCTGCCGCCGCTCCACCAGAGCCTGGGCAATCAGGGGTAGGTTCAGCTCTTGCACGGCAATATCCACCGACTGACGAGCGGAGCGAATCTGGGAAATGATCAACTCTTCCAGGTTGTAGCCATAGCGGCGGATCTGGCGATAGGGATCCCGATAGGTGCTCTCGCGGCTTTGGTTGAACACCACCCGGATGCGGGGGTGCTGCGGCAGAGGGGCCAGGGTGGGCAGCTCCGGCTCTTGGGGGTAGGCTCTGGGCCGAGGACCCACCCAGTAGCCGATCAAGACCAGAATGAGAAGCAGAGCAGCCCAGGGCAGCCAGCGGCGGAGTTGCCGCAGCCACGACGGGATCCCGTTCATCGAAAAAACTAGGCTGTGTTTACTTTTAGTATGAGGTGAGGATAGTTTTTGGGCAAGGTCTGATGAGTTGCCTTGTCATAGATGACAATAAATAGCAAAAGATTCTGGCTTTTCTGCGAACAGAACCCCACATTGGCAAAGAGGCAGGATGCAAGCGGTTTATCGAGGGCGTGCTGTGGATGGCTCGTTCTGGCTCCCCCTGGCGCTACCTCCCGGAAAGATGTGGAAAGTGGTACACCGTTTACCCAAGATTCCATCACTGGAGTCGCTTGGGAGTCTGGGAAAGAATGTTTCAGTTCTTCATCACAGAACCCGATTGAGAGCATCTTATCCTGGACTCAACTATCGTTCGTGCTCACCCCTGTGCAGCCAGAGGGGAGCAAGCCTTGGGCAGGAGTCGAGGTGGATACAGCTGGCAAAAAGAACGCACGAAAGTGATAAGGGAGAGTCGGGTGGTGATTCCTTCTAGGAAGAAGAGGAGGGTGGTGCGAGATTACGACCGGCATGTTTACAGAGAGAGGCACCTAGTAGAGTGCTTTTTTCAGAAGCTAAAGCAGTATCGGCATTTGTTTTCTCGTTTTGACAAGTTGGCCAGGAACTTCTTGAGCTTTCTCTACTTCGCAGGTGCTCTCTTCTGGCTAAAGATCAACACAACCTAGGTCTGAAACCCCGCTCTTGAGGGCGGCTTTACTCTCCATAAAACCTCCAGGAACAAAAGCATAAGTACCGCACATCCTCTCTTTTGGCGCTCTGCGTCAACCTCTTCCCGCTCCGTAAGCAATGCAAACTTAACCTCCCCCCAGAACTGCCACCCACAAAAGTGAGCCCCCACCTGGGATGACGCACCAAACTGCCGCGCTTCAAACCCAGACTGATAGTCCCCCCGTAGGGCAGTCTTTTCCCACCTTTGGCCGGTTGCAAACGATGCAGTTGACGACGATGAAACCGTAGAGGAACTACTATGAGCATCTGCCGGTTGTCAGGTTGCAGGTGCCCACCGGTTACGGAGTTAGCCAACACCCACGCATCCACGCAGTGAGCCTCAAAGACCTCGGCTGTCTTTTTGTTGGTTTTCTTCAGCCCAAGGGCGTCCCGCATCTGCTGGGTTTCCCACCCTGAGCGGATCAACACTTGCCCCAAGCCCGCTAGTTGTTGATAAAACCACTGCTTACCCACCTCTAGGGGGGAGAAAGACACGTCCCAGCGACGCTGGCCTGAGGTCTTCGCCTTAATGTCCTCCACCACAAATACGGATATGGGAAACAACTTGCTCAGCCACCTGGCAAGACAGAGCTTCCACTGCCACCGAGCCTTGGTGGAAGGGGGCAATCCGCCTCTAGCCCGGTTCGCTCTCGGTTGCCGACAGGGCGTTTGGCGATACCGCCTCAACCGACGCATGTTTCGACGCTGCTCAACATGCTCCTTCACCCAATTAACCGCGTCCGCTTGGATGTTGAGGTAGGTGTGTGCGGCTGATTTGACCGACCACCCTTCTTTCTTGCTTCCTGGGTCAATACCGACGGCTATGGGTTGGGTTTGCCGGTCAGAAGGTTCCCCGTTGAGACGAACACAAAACACCCCTCTCTTCCAAAAGGGAGTAGCCTTGCCGGATTTAACCCACCGCCTCGCCCGGCTGGGAGTGGTCGGCATGAGGGGGTTTTGGTTGTGGTCTACGACGGGCACGAACATGCGGTAAGTCTCCTTGCGGAGTATGTACATCCCTTCGCCCCTGGCCGACGTAGAGGTAGCAAACTAGGGAAGCATTCGCTACGTACTTTGGGCTGCCACGCCCAGTCGGCTCAGTCTCCTTCAAACGCCCCCCATGACTGGGTTGCTTGGGCAGGCTAGTCTTTCCTTGCCCTTGGGGTTTCAGGCTGGCTAGGCCCTACTCCCACAAGCCCTCAGCTAAGAATGGGGGTACTTGACGGCCTTTCTCCTCTCCAGCAATCACAGCCCCAGGATACCGAACTTTGCGGCAGCTGTTTCTGCGCCAAGGTGCTCTCTGCTCTACTCTAGGGCCACCCGTGAGAGAAAGGCTTTTGACCGCCGATATTCGAGCTGCCAACGGCATCATCCACGTCATCGACGCCGTCTTGATCCCACCGCGTTAGGCATTGGGCCACCACTTCGGGCATCATAGAAGCATCGAGATCCAGCACTTTATTGGGGAGATTCAGCGTGGAGCGGCCTAAGTGGGTAGCAATCGTTACAGGGATCCTGGCCATTGCTCTGGGGGTGGGCTACTTGCTGCTGGCACAGCTGTTGGATTATCGCGGGGGCGAGTTTTTGCCGGCACCGCTGGAGCCGCCGGCGATTTTGGGAGAGGGGATCCCTGGCTCATGGGGCCGGTTGAGCTGAGGGCGCTTTTGACTTCCTGCTTCCCCTTCCTCTTTTACTTGCGGGTGGCTGATCCCCAGCAAAACTCTTGACAAAATTGTATGCTCAGCTACAGCAAGCCCTATGCTGGAGAAGCGGTTGCAGATTCAGTTGACAGCGGGGGCTGTCCTCTGGGATGACCGGTCGATTTTGGCTTTTTGATCTGGAGATCTGGGCAGGCTGTGGGTTGGGATGGTGCTGTCGCGCTCCACTTGGGTGTGGTTGTGGGCAGGGCTGGGTTTGGCGGCCCTGAGCCAATATCTGCAATGGGTTAGCGGGATCTATAGCTTTATCGCCCCCCATTCGTTGCCGCTGGCGGATCTGGCAGTGGCCGGGATCCTGGGAGGGACAGCAGCAGCAGGTCTGGCAGCGCGCCATTGGTGGCAGCAGGCTGGCCGACGGCAAAGTACTCCAAACCAGCGGACACAACCGCTGCGGCGGGTTAAGTTAACTCGGAATCAGGTGCAAGCCGATCTGGAAGATGCCGATCGCCTGATCCAGAAGCTGCAGAATGACATCAGTCGCCGTGCCCTGCGTGCCAAGCTGCAAGAGATCAATCAGCGGCTTAACCAGGAGGAATTGCATCTGGTGGTGTTCGGCACCAGTTCCGCCGGCAAGACCTCGTTGATCAATGCCTTGATGGGCCGACCAGTGGGCGAAACAGCCCCCACCCTGGGCACCACCCGTCAGGGATCCATTCACACCTACCAATTGGAGGGCTGGAACGGCCCCATTTCCCTTACCGACACACCTGGGCTGCTGACGATTGGGGGAGCAGGTGAAGCGGAAGCCCGCGCCCTGGCCCAGAAGGCGGATCTGCTGATCTTGGTGGTGGCCGGGGATCTGCTGGCTTCGGAATATGCCGAAATGCTGGAGCTGGCCCGGCTGGGCAAATCCGCCATCCTGGCCCTCAACAAAACCGATCAGATGCTGCCGGAGGATGTAGAGACCATCTTGGCCCATTTGCGCCGACGCACCGCCGGTGTTATCCCTGCCGAACAGGTGGTGGCCATCGCCGCTGATCCAGAGCCCCTCAAGGTTCGCTACTACTCCGAAGATGGCTCTGTGTGGGAAACTTGGGAGCCGCAGCCCCCCGAGACAGAGGCCCTCATTCAACAAATGGCTCACCTGCTGCAGCAGAAGGGATCCCACCTGCGCTTGGCCAATGCCTTGTTGCAAACCCGAACTCTCAGCGAAGCCGTCCAGCAGGCCCTCCAAGAAGAACGTCGCCAACAGGGTCGCCAGATCGTGGAACGGATGCAGTGGGCCACC
Source organism: Synechococcus sp. R5-13 (assembly GCF_047462015.1). Taxonomy (NCBI): domain Bacteria; kingdom Bacillati; phylum Cyanobacteriota; class Cyanophyceae; order Synechococcales; family Synechococcaceae; genus Synechococcus; species Synechococcus sp. R5-13. The sequence goes on from NZ_JANSIL010000018.1 coordinate 26,871, forward strand.
GCTGCTGCCCTGGCGGCAAACCCTCTTCCTGCTTTGGATGTGCTGGCAGGAGTAGCCATTCAGGCGCGCATGATTGGGGAACTGCACCAGGTGTTTGACCGACGCATTACCTTGCGCCGGGCCCAGCAAATTGCCCAGAGTTTGGCGCAAATGGTGGTGCAACTGGGGGGGCTGGAGCTGGCTACTCAGGCTTTGGGCTCTCTGCTCAAGGCCAGCCCCTTGATGGTTATGGGGATCCCCCTGCAGGCAGTGACGGGGGCCTATCTGACACGGGTGGCGGGGCTCAGTTACCTAGAGTGGCTGTCCTCTGGGGATCCCTGGCAAGAGGAAATCCTGCAAGAGCGGATTAGGCAGCAGCTCCAAAACCGTCATCCTCTGGCCTTTCTCACCCAACTGGCCCGCCAAGCCCATTCCAACAGCTAGTCCAAGCATCCGTCTTTTCGCCGCCACAGGCCCAACCTATCCCGTTCTCCGCCCGCCGCAGAAAATCCATTACACTGAGTACAGCTTTTTCTAACTTAACTTTGTAGAAGTTCTGTAGATTAGCAGGCTCCAGGTCACACAAGAGAGAACATTTGTACCAGCCATACTCAGCGTTGCCGGAAAAAGTTGCACAATTTGTTAATCACAAGTCAAGCCCAGTCCATCATTTTGTAGTCTGCTGCCCTAAACTGGCTCCGTTTGCGCCTTATGTCTTCCATCAACCCGACCTTGCCCATTCAGTGGATCGACGCGGATTCGGGAGAGGTGGTGGAAGAATGCCCTTGGGAGAGCAGTCCCCATCCGGGCACCTACGTCCAACTGGCAGAGCAGCACTACCTAGTTCTGGAAAAGCGTCATTCCTACCGACTCCGGCAAGGCAAATACCACCTGTGTGGGATCCGCGCCTTGGTGCGTTCGGTAAACCCACCGCAGGAAGCAGGGAATTGCCTGGGGGATCCCTCCTGTCGGTTCAATGCCCACTCGCCCTTGCTGCGCTGCGCCGTCAACCCCAGCGGGCCCTGTCAGGGCTGCCCCCACTACGAGTCGGCCCCGCGTTGCTAGCCCTCCAGCTCCAGAGCCAACACCTGGGTCAGCGCACGGTTGGTCTTTTCGCGAAACTCGGCCACGCTCACCCGTCCCAGCAAATACACGGCCAGCAACATCACCGCTGCCTCCACCCCAAAGACGGTGGCATAGGCAAGCACTGAAGAAGTGGGGAAGAGAATGCGCCCCAGATCGAGCAAAGCCCCACCAAGTAAGGTGGAAACCGCCTGGGACATGGCCTGGGCCAGACCCCAAGCCCCGATAAAGGTGCCTGCCGTCTCCGCTGCCGTCAAGTCCAACATGAGGGTAATGGCGCCATTGGTGGTGATCCCAGAAGCCAAGCCAAACAGGATCATGCACAGCTGCAGCAGCCGTGAATTGCCTGTAAACCCTGATGCAATGGTCAGCCCAAAAGAGATGGCCACCAGCAGACAGCCCAGACGAGCCGTTGTCTGTTTGCCTAGCTTAGGCACAATGAAAAATCCGGTCAGCACAATCCCTGCCAAAATACCCAGGCTCCAAAAGGCATTGAGCTGGGTGCTCTGGGCCACCGTCATGCCAAACACCTCGCCGCCGTAGGGTTCTAGGATCGGCTGTTGGATAAACAGGCCCATGGTCATCAACACCAAGAAGCCGAAAAAGATCAGGGTTTGGCGGCTGGCGGTCAGCACCTTGATGGCCGTACCCAGGGTGATTTGGTCTTCCCGTCCGGCCAAGGTGGAACGGGATCCGTAGCGGGAATAGCGCTTTTCCACCCCCCAGGTGGCAACCACCCCCAGCAGGATCACCACGGCTGGAATGATGATGAAGAGGCGATTAATGGTGCTCTGCAGGTTGTCCGGATCCAAGCCCCGCAGCAGAACTGCCGAGCCAATCGCCCCCCCAGCAATGCCCACCATCAACATGGACCAGACGATCCCCACCAACTTAGAGCGGTTGTCCTCGTCTGACACATCCACCAGCAAAGCCGCAAAAGGTGTGGAGCAGGCGCTGAGGCAGAGACCATAAAGGGCAAACATCAAACAGGCCAAGCCTATCCAGCCATAGGTGGCTCCAGACCAGCCCGTAGCCGCAAAGCTCTCCCCCAAACCCCACACCACCTGCACCCCCAGGAAGATACAAACGGCAAATAGCACTGATCCCAGGCGCACATAGCCGGTGCGATGCAGGCCAAACAGGGGCTTGGCATCCGAGAGCTGCCCAAACCAAACCCGAGCCGGGGAGACCAACTGGTGCATGGCTAGGGATCCCCCCACCACCGTTGCCGGGATGGCCAGCAGATCCGTGTCGATCATGACGCGGTTCAGCACTCCCAGAGTGAGCAGCGACATCATTCCCAAGCCCATTTGAAACAGGCCCAGGCGGAACATGACATGCAGCGGCAAGGGCTGAACCTGCGCCTGAGGCTCTGGAGAAGTTGAAGTTACAGAAGCGTTGACCTCGGGATCCCGGCGGATATTGGCCATGATCTGGAATGATTCGAAAGGGTGCTACAGCCTTTTATCGTAGCCCAGGCAGCCTGGGATCCCGGCAAAAGCATGGGGTTGCCAAAAGTGAAACCGCCACGTCCTCTCCCCTTTTGGGAGCTATTGTCAGGGTATAGTCCCCCAATTTCCAATCCTCAGGAATATTGCTATGCGCGCCCCCATCCCCTGGCTGCTGAGTTCACTGAGCTGGGTGGGCATTTCCCTGGCCGCTCCGCCGATGGTGTCTACTTCTCAGGCAACCCCTATGGATTTTCCCCTCCACCAGTCCCTTTCTTCCCCCTCGCCTTCAGAGTGGGCAGAGTACTTGGCCTACAGGCAGGTGATTGACCAGACGATCTCCATGACCTGGGATCCGCAAGCGCGAGCCTTGGCAAAGCAGTATGGGCTGGATATCGTCAACATCACCTGGGAAGATACCGGACGCCACAAGGGATCTGCCCTTGGCCCCAACATCAGCGACATGACCATCCAGGTACAACAGCTCAACCCCAGAACGGGCCGCTACGAGCTGAGCTTGATGCCGGTGATCCGCTACCCCAACTTTGCCGATCTGTCTGCCGACCTGCCCCTCGACAGCCTGCAGGTGCTGGTGGGCAACGAAAAAGGAAAACCCCTGCAACCAGTGTCGTTGCGAGAGCTGCTGGGGAATCTGCGCCGCTACTTACATGATCCCGGCTCTTGGGCCGGCAACCGGAACTCCCTGCTGGCTCCACGGGATAGCCATGTGTTGGTGAGCGCCCAGGCCGCCTTTTTGCCTATCCCTGCCGGGGGATCCGCTCAATTCAACCCGGTGCTGTTCAACTACCAATCCCATCCCGGCAACCCAGCCGTGCTGGCAATCTTGGCCACCCGCGAGGGCACCAGCATGACGGTGATCGAGAACCGCACCGAAGATAGGGTGGGCGAGGCTATTTGGGGCCAGCGCCTTTTCTTCAATCAAAACGGTGAACGGGCCAGCCTCACCGGGCAGCGCCTCAGCGATTTTCGGGCCGAGCAAGCCGCCAACCCAACCCCCAGAGATCCCCATTCGGCGGAAGTAGCAGAAGAAGCCCTGAACCTGGTGATGGTGATCCAAGTACCTGATACATTTACGCTGAACACTGCTGAACATCACTGTTCAACTATGCAGCGATAGCATTCTGTTTGT
>NZ_JANSIL010000019.1:0-960 GCF_047462015.1 Synechococcus sp. R5-13
GTATCCAGGGATCCCTGGCTCAGGACATCCCGCGCTTACTCTATCTCAGATTGGGTGGATAGATTCAGGGCCAGCTCGACCCGCGGAAGACAAACCCCAGAACCCTTCTGGGCCAGAGCGTTGTGTACACAGGCTCTCATCCGCGATGATGGGCTGTGGCCGCCACCTTCTCCAAAGGCAGCACCATGACGGAGGAGCCGATTCCGCTGCTGGATTTGACGGGGCAGTACCGCGCTTTGGCCGGGCTGTTGCAGCCGCAGCTGGAAGCGCTGCTGGCCTCTGGCCAGTACATCGGCGGGGCGGCGGTGCAGCGCTTTGAGGAGCAGTTTGCCCAGTTTTTGGGGGGTGGCCCCCTGGAGGCCGTCGGCTGCAATTCCGGCACCGATGCCTTGGTGTTGGCTTTGCAGGCTTTGGGCATCCAGGCGGGGGATGAGGTGCTCACCAGTGCCTTCAGTTTTTTTGCCTCGGCTGCCGCCATCAGCCGGGTGGGGGCGCGTCCGGTGTTTGTGGATGTGGATCCTGCTACCTTCAACTTGGACCCCCGACTGTTAGAAAAGAGCATCTCCCCCCGCACCAAGGCGGTGGTGGTGGTGCATTTGTTTGGGCAGGCGGCCAACATGACCCAGATTCTGGCTATTGCCCGGCGGCACGGCTTGGCGGTGGTGGAAGATTGTGCCCAGGCGGTGGGGGCCTGCTGGGGGGGCAGGCCGGTGGGCACTTGGGGGGAGGTGGGCTGCTTCAGCTTTTTTCCCAGCAAGAATCTGGGTGCGGCTGGGGATGGGGGGGCGGTGGTGACGCGGGATGGGCAACTGGCCAGGCGGGTGCGGGCGCTGCGGGAGCATGGGCAGACCCGTCCGTACCACCACGAGTATCTGGGTCTCAACAGTCGTTTGGATGCGCTGCAGGCGGTGATTCTCTCGGTGAAGTTGCCTTATCTGCGGGAGTGGAACTGGCGGCGGC
>NZ_JANSIL010000020.1:0-19795 GCF_047462015.1 Synechococcus sp. R5-13
TCCAGGGGTCAGGATCGCTGCTGCACCCAGAGTGCCGGCCAGCAGCGTTTTCCAGTAGTTCGCGTGTTTCGCGGGCATGTTTCTCTCCTTGTTCTTTTCCTCACACCTTTTTGGCTGTAGGGATGTCCTCATAGAAGCGACAAACTGCCTACCTCAACAACGAGCCTGGCAATTGGGGACTCTGGGAAGACATGATACAGCCGAAGTCCACATCGTCTACCACTTTACACACTTTCTGCGCGAGACTCAATGCGAGACCCAACTGCGGTAGATGATCGAGGCTCGATATCCACTACTCTACCTCAGGGATCCGGCTCTGGCTAGCGGGTGTATCTCAAACTGAGACAGAGCTCTCAAGCTGCAAGCTCCGGTGGGGATGGGCGGTACCGGACTCGAACCAGTGACATCCTGCTTGTAAGGCAGGCGCTCTACCGCTGAGCTAACCGCCCCCGAGGGATCCCAGTCCACCGAGTTTAGCATTCCCAAAGGACTATTTCCCCATACCCAAGCTCTGCGCCTTCTGGTACACCTTGCCCTCGGTCAGGAGGGAGGGGGCGATGCAGATCTCCACCTGCTGCATTTCTCGGAGATTGGCAGCCCCCAGGGTGGCCATGCTAGTGCGCAGAGCACCCCAGAGGTTGTGGGTGCCGTCGTCCAGGCGGGCGGGGCCGCGCAAGATTTCTTCCAAGGTGCCGGTGGATCCCACGCGGATGCGGGTGCCGCGGGGCAAGATGGGGCTGGGGGTGGCCATGCCCCAGTGAAAGCCGCGACCGGGGGCTTCATGGGCGCGGGCCAGGGGGGATCCGATCATCACTGCGTCCGCTCCACAGGCGATGGCCTTGCAAATATCGCCGCCGGTCACCAATCCGCCATCGGCAATGATGGGAACGTAGGCGCCGGTTTCCGCCAAAAACTGCTCTCGTGCAGCGGCACAGTCGGCAATCGCTGTAGCCTGTGGTACCCCCACCCCCAACACGCCGCGGGAGGTACAGGCAGCCCCCGGGCCGATCCCCACCAAGACACCGGCAGCTCCGGCCTGCATCAGCTCCAAGGCAACATCGTAGGTAACACAGTTGCCCACCACAACAGGAATGGGCATTGACCGGCAAAATTGGGCCAGATCCAGCAGTTCCATGCCTTCGGGAACCTTGTGGTGCACCGAAACCACCGTGGCCTGGACGAAAAACAGATCCCCCCCGGCTTCCACCACCAGGGGGCCGTATTGGGCGGCGTGGGCGGGCACGCAGCTGGCTGCTGCAATGGCGCCACCGGCCTTGATTTGGCGGATGCGTTCTTGGATTAGCTCTGGCTTCACCGGCTCGCTGTAGAGGCGCTGCATTAGGGGCACAAACTCGTCTTTGCCCACCGACGCAATCTGATCCAACACCTCATCGGGATCGGCGTAGCGGGTTTGGATGCCATCCAGGTTCAACACCCCGAAAGCTCCCAGCTCCGAGAGCAAAATGGCCATTCGCACATCCACCACGCCATCCATGGCGCTGGCGATGATGGGGATTTGCCGTTGGATCCCTCCCAGGGTGAAGTGGGTATCCACCAGGCTGGGATCCAGCGTTCGTCTGCCTGGGGCCAGCGCGATTTCATCCAGCCCGTAAGCGCGTCTTGCCTGCCGATTGCGGCCCAGTTGCACGTCCATTTTTCCCCTGTTCTGCGGATCCCTTGTTTTTATCATGCCGCCAAGGAGGGATCCAAGGCTAGCGAGAGTTTTGTTCTTCTGGTTGGGATTTCCACCTGCGATCCCGGAGCGGGTCTCAATCAGCCTCAGAGGTTCGAGGGGGCAAGGGCGTGAAAATGTGCCCTTCTTGCAGGTTGCCGAAACTGCGGCAGCGCTCGGATCCCCAGCGGAACCCGTAGAGGGCGATGTAGGCACACATCAACGCATCCACCTGATCTTCGTAGTTTTTGAGTCGACGGCCCTTGAGGGATCCCACCTTCACTTGGAGCAGCTCTTCGTGATCCTGGAGAGCCGGGTCAGCGGCAGCTAGAGAGCGCAGATGATGCTGGTAAAGCTGCCAGGCTTGTTGCCGTTCCGGCCAGGTGCGTCGGGGGCGAGCCTTGTATTTCAGGGTGCGGCTGAGGCCGAAGAGACTGACCAAGGCGCTGTGGGGGAAGACCTCGGTCACTTGGCGGGTAAGCTTCCCTCGCTCGATGTTGGCCTGCTCCCAAAAGCCATAGCGGGATAGGGCTTGCACCAGGGCTTCTCCTCTCACTTGGCCGTTTTTTTCTAGAAGCCGGCGGTTGGCTGGGTGGGCCCCGGCTGCATAGGCGCGAAACACCCGGTTCAGTTCGGCCTCGGCCCGTCGCTGTCCGCTGAGGTTGGGGACGCGCAGGGGGGCATCCACCGCCACCAAGCAGGGATCTTCGCCCGCCTGAGCTTGAATATAGTCCAGGATCTCCTCATCCGTTTGGAGAATGCGGCTATCGACCAGATGGCCTGTCAAGTTCTGCCTGCCGGGATCCCCGAGCTGGACTCGCAGCGTGGCCAGACCGGAAGGGTTGCGGGGCGACCAAGCCAGATCCAGGCCAATGCAAATCAACTGAGCCACACCGCCTTCCCCTTTTCCTCAAGTTCGACAGATCAAAGCCATTTCCAAGAGCCAGTTTGAGGCAGTTCCCGATTGCATGGCTCCGGCGCCCTCACCCCCAGCCCCTCTCCCTCTGAGAAAAGGGGTTAGGGATCAGCATCACAAACAGTTTCGCTGCTGTCTCACGGTCGTTGGGAATGATCCCGCCGGATTGCCTGCGTCTTGATGAAAATCCACAAGAAAAGGGATCCCACCAGGGGATCCCGAAAGATTCATCCAAGATGCCTGGCCAGGAAGCGAAGTGCCCATGGGCTCTTCGGTGAGCCTCAGGGATCCACCTCGCTGTGGCGGTCAACGGATTAGTAGTCGTAGTCACTCATGCCGCTGCCGCTGCTTGCCGGCGTGTTGGTTTTGGGCTCGGGCTTGTCCACCACGATCGCTTCAGTGGTCAGCACCATCCCCGCAATGGAAGCGGCGTTTTGCAGGGCAGAACGGGTAACCTTGGCCGGGTCTACAATGCCCGCCTCGAACATATCCACGAAGGCGTCGTTCTGAGCATCGTAGCCGGTGTTGAAGGGCTTATCTTTCACCCGCTCCAGCACAATGGAGCCGTTTTGGCCGGCGTTCTCAGCAATGCGGCGCAGCGGAGCGCCCAGAGCGCGGGCGACCAGGTTGGCCCCCACCAGTTCATCGCCAGACAGGTTGGCTTGCGCCCACTCGGTTACCACCGGGATCAGGTGTGCCAAGGTGGTGCCGCCGCCGGGAACGATCCCTTCTTCTACCGCCGCTTTGGTGGCGTTGATGGCATCTTCCAGGCGCAACTTGCGGTCTTTCATCTCGGTTTCAGTGGCCGCGCCCACTTTGATCACCGCTACACCGCCGGAGAGCTTGGCCAAGCGCTCTTGCAGTTTTTCTTTGTCGTAGGTGGAGTCGGTTTCCTCAATTTGGCGACGAATTTGCTCGCAACGGGCTTTCACAGCCGCTTCGTTGCCTTCCGCCACGATGGTGGTATTGTCTTTGGTTACCGTGACGCGACGGGCAGTGCCGAAGGAATCGAGGCGAGCGTTCTCCAGCTTCAGGCCGCGCTCTTCGCTGATTACCTCACCACCGGTCAGGATGGCAATGTCTTCCAGCATGGCCTTGCGGCGATCCCCGAAGCCAGGGGCTTTTACCGCTACCACGCTCAGCACACCCCGCAGCTTGTTCACCACCAGGGTAGCCAGCGCTTCTTTCTCGATGTCTTCGGCGATGATCAGCAGAGGACGACCGGCGCGGGCCACCTGCTCCAGAACCGGTACCAGGTCTTGCACCAGGGTGATCTTCTTATCGGTGATGAGGATGTAGGGGTTTTCCAGAACCGCTTCCATCCGCTCGGTGTCGGTGACGAAGTAAGGGGAGATGTAGCCCTTGTCGAAGCGCATCCCTTCCGTCACTTCCAGCTCGGTGGTCATGGACTTGCCTTCTTCCAGGGAGATCACCCCTTCGCGGCCCACCTTGTCCATGGCCTCGGCAATCATACGGCCCACTTCTTCATCGTTACCGGCGGAAATGGCCGCCACCTGGGCAATGGCTTTGGAATCTTCCACCGGGCGGGCATGCTCGGCGATCTTGTCGACCAAGAACTTCACCGCCTTGTCGATCCCTCGCTTCAGGGCAATTGGGTTGGCGCCGGCAGCCACGTTTTTCAGACCTTCCTTCACCATGGCGTGGGCCAAGACCGTGGCCGTGGTGGTGCCATCTCCAGCCGTGTCGTTGGTTTTGGAAGCCGCCTGACGGATCAAGGAGACGCCGGTGTTCTCAATGTGGTCTTCCAGCTCAATTTCTTTGGCAATGGTTACCCCATCGTTGATGATTTGGGGAGCGCCAAACTTCTTCTCCAGCACGACGTTGCGCCCTTTGGGACCCAGGGTAACGGCTACGGCTTCTGCCAAGATATCCATGCCGTGCTCTAGAGCGCGGCGGGCTTCTTCACTGAAGATGATTGATTTGGCCATAGTCAACCTCTCCGATGCAAATGCAGGTAAGGGTGAAACAGAGTCTCAAGGATTCAATCGTTCGTTGAACTGCTGCTGAATCACTGACCATTACTGAACAATGGCGAGAATGTCCCGCTCGGCCAACAGCACATATTCATCGCTGCCCAGCTTGACTTCGGTTCCGGCATACTTGGAGTAGAGCACTTTGTCGCCGGCTTTCAGTTCCATCGGGATCAGCTTGCCCTCGTCGTTGCGCTTGCCAGGGCCAACAGCAACCACTTCCCCCACCTGGGGCTTTTCCTTGGCAGTGTCCGGCAAGAAGATCCCACCTGCGGTTTTCTCATCTTGCTGAGCGATTTTGACCAGCACGCGGTCGCCCAGCGGCTTCAGGGTAGAGACGTTAAGAGCTACTGCAGCCATGACGAATGTCCTCCGTGATCCTAAAGCACGAAGCTGAAGTTTTCATTTCCATTAGTTCCACTTCCCCGAAGGGAAGCGACTTAGCACTCTCGACTTACGAGTGCTAGTTTATCAGCCAACTTTCTGGCCTGACAATAGCCTTTGTCAGCGGGATCCCGCTTTTGGCAGGTGCGGTCGGGGTGCGGATCCCCCTACTTTGGGGTCTGCTGTGGGATCATGACCTGAGTTGGGCTTGGTTGAGAAGGTGTGGATCCCGTTTTTTCAGGTGGATGCATTTACGGCGGTGCCTTTCGGCGGCAATCCGGCAGCGGTGTGTCTGCTGCCACAGGAGTTGCCAGAGGCGCTGATGCAAGCCATTGCGGCGGAGAACAATGTATCGGAGACGGCTTTTTTACTTCCCCAGGGATCCCAGGGCGAGGTTCCCCACTATGGGCTGCGCTGGTTTACGCCGACGACGGAGGTGGATCTCTGTGGCCACGCCACCTTGGCTGGTGCCCATGTGCTGTTCACCGAGGTGCATCCTGAGGCGGAGAGGGTAGCCTTTTCCACCCGCAGTGGCCTGTTGCAGGTGCGGCGGCAAGGGGATCGCCTGGCCATGGATTTTCCTGCTCGCAGTCCGGAACCTTGGCCAGAAGCCAAAGAGCAAGTAGCAGCAGCTTTAGGGATCCCACCCGTGGAGCTATACCGGGGGGACATGGGGGTAGCGGTGCTGGCTTCGGCGGGACAGGTGCAGCAGGTGCAACCGGATCTGGCCCAGGTTCAAGCGCTCCCCGTTCCGGGGTTGATCGTCACAGCCTCTGGGGCGGATCTAGAGGATGGGCCGGATTTCGTCTGCCGCGTTTTCGCTCCTCGGCTGGGGATCCCGGAAGATCCGGTGACGGGATCCGCCCAGTGTCTTTTGATGCCCTATTGGGCCAAACGCCTGGGCCGACTTGATTTGAAGGCTCACCAGCTCTCGGCCCGCGGGGGCGAGCTGTGGTGCCGAGATCGAGGCTCACGGGTGGAGATTGCTGGGCAAGCGGTGCTGGTGATCAGAGGAGAGCTGAGGCTGCCTTAGAACCGTTGTCGACTAGGGTGCTAGCGGCAGGGAACAAGGCCTCCGGCCCGCTAGGGCGAGCAGTTGAAATAGATGGTAATAAAAACCACGACTGCTATCAGCCCTACAGAACAAAAAACACCTCGGATACCTCCGAGGTGCAGGCTAGGAAAGAGCTTGAGCTAGCCGAGGATTTCGGCGGCTTGAATGAGCTCCACCTGCTTTTTCTTCAGCACCAACAGCACCTGGGTAATGGTAATGGCTGCCAGGAAGGCCACCAGCCATTTCACCCGATCCGGGCTTTGCAGCACCAGATCCCGCTCCACCTGGCCAAAGCCGCCCACATTGGGATTGTTGGTGACGGGATCCCCTTCTTTGACGCTGTCGCCAACGGCAACCACCAGTTCCGGCCCAGGCGGCACCACCAGGTTTTGGATCCCGCTTTCGGTCTCGAAGCTGAGAACTCTCGTGCCCGGCAGCTCGTATTCCGGGGGCACCAGGCTGGCCAATTCAGCCGGCAGATCGCTGATATCGGAGTCGAGGGTGGCAATGTTGACCAGACGCCCCGTGGCTGGGGCGCGGAAGACGTTGTTGTTGCTGAGGCTGCCGTCGGGGTTAAGCTGACCGCGACCTCGGTTGGCCCCGATGTAAACGCGATACTTCATGAAGGCCACCGAGGGATCCTCTTTCGGGTCAGGGGCCACCACTGGAAAGACGATTTCTTGATGCTGCTCGCCCGGCAAAGGCCCGACCAGGAGGATGTTGGGCTTCGCGTCGCTGTAGGGGGTGATGTAGGTCTCGGCAGTTTCTTGCCGTTGTTCCTCGGTCATCTCGGCTTCGGTGGCTAAACGGAAGCCCTCCGGCAAGACCACCACCGCGCCCACATTCAACCCACCCTTGCTGCCGTCTGCCAGCACCTGCTGCTTGCTCAGGTCATAAGGGATCCCAACTTTGATGGTGAACACCTGGCCGGGGGTGACGGCCTGGGGCACCTCGGCGCGAGTGGGCATGGCGTTCAGGTGGCAGTTGGCACAGACAATTTTTCCAGTCGCCTCGCGGGGGTTGTCGTAGGCCATCTGGGCATAGTAGGGGTAGGCTGCCGCCGGACGTGCCCCCATCCCCAGCAACAGCAGCAGCCCACAGAAGGCCAAGCAGATTCGCTTCATAACTCTCAGCTCAGAATGAATTTCCATCACAGGTTTAGGACACAGTCTTGGAACAGCCATCTCGACAATTTGCCCCAAATCGTTCGGCAAAAGCCGGCACAGCCAGCGGGATCCCTTGCCCTTTAGGTTTCCCGGAAATCGGGGCCTTGCCAAGGGCTGAAGCGGACGTTGTCGCCATCCACAGTGGCGCTCACCAGCTCCAGCGAGCGGGGAGCCGGTCCCCGGATCACCTTGCCATTGGCCGCATACTGGGATCCGTGGCAAGGGCACTTAAACAAATTTTCCCCCACATTCCAGGGCACCACGCAGCCGAGGTGGGTACAAACCGCGTTGAGGCCATAGTTGGCCACCGCCCCGTTGTCGATCACGATGTAGGTGGGATCCCCCTTCAAACCTTGGGCCAGCACCCGATCCGTAGCGGCATGGGTGGCCAACAGTTCACTGACGCTGATGGGCTTGCCGAGGGCGTCCTGAGCGATGAGGCCTTCCCCCCCTCCACCGGCAGAGGGCGGAATAAAGTACTTCACCACCGGGTAGAGGGCGCCCACCACCACGACTCCCACAGAGCCGCTGAGCAGGGCATTGAGAAGAACCCGCCGGCTCATGGGGGGCGCTTCAAAGTTGCTAACCGCTTCCGTCATAATGGCAAATGCAGACCTGAGAAGTTTTAACGTTCGTTGACAAGCGACATCATCCTAACCGACCCCTCTGGCCAATATCGTTAAGAAATGCAACGCTGTAAGAGGCCGTGGCCTTCCTTCCCAAGGTGAGCGGCCCACCCAGCGCGATTGGAGCCAGATCCAAGCCAGCCTCAGACAAGTCTGATGAAGGGATCCGACTTTCAAGCTTTGTTGCGCGAGAAGTGGGGCTATTCCTACGACGTACAGTTGCGGCGTATCCAGCAGAAGGTGGTGCTGCTGGTGATGTGGCGCTACCTGGAGCAGCCCTCCTTCCCCTTGAGCGAGGCCGAGTATCTGGCCCACTTGGAGAACGTGCTGGCCCATTTGCAGGCTTGGGGGGTGTGGGAAGCGGTGCGTCGGGAAATCGAAGCCACCCGTCAGAGACCCCGTATGGGCAAAGCGGTGGCCATTCCTCTGGATTTGCAGAAGGTGGGGGAGCGAGTCTCCGAGTGGTTGTTGTGAGTTCTCCTGGGGAGAAAGAAGACCAAGCAAACCTAAGCGCCGGATTCGCCGGCTGGGCAAGAAACTCGAATCTGTCTCGGCCTAAACGGTAGACCGGGAGTTTGCCCAAAGGCCATGACCTCTCTAGAGGGGACGCTGCTGGCGCACTTGTTCGGTTTCCGGGTACTCCTGCTGAGCTTCGGATTCCAAAAGTTGGCGGAATGCCGGCTCGTCCAGACGGTAGTCCCGCTGCTCGATCAAATCCCGGTCGGTTGAGTAAATGGTGTCCGACTCTTGCACAACTTCTTGACGGCGGAAGCGGCGGGCAAAGTTGAGTTTGCGCAGCAGCGCCTCTGTGGGATGCTGCAGATGCTCTCGCCAAAGCTGCCGGACACGATTGCGACGCTCCACTCCCTGGTTACGGATTTGCAAGGCTAGCCAGCGAACGGCGGGCACCGCCAAAAAGAGGCTGCCGTAGAGAAACAGAAACCCAATCAACGGGTAGATGAAGGCCAAAAAAGCATTGCTGCCGGCTGCCGCTGCCACCTCCTCCCGTGCCCCATAGAGAATGGCGGCCAGAAAGAAATTGAGAACTCCCAAGCCTCCTGCCAGGGTCAGTTGACCAGGCGTGGCCCGGCTGAACACCCAAGGTTTCTCCTGCAACACTTCGGGGATCCCCTTGGGCTTGCGCTCTGAGGCGGCCACCTGCAGCTCTGGGAAGCGGTAGACAATGTCCCCATCCTCGCTGACCTCCGGCTGGCCGTCGAACTTGAGCAAAATGGGCAGCATGTAATCTTCGTATTCCAAGGCCGGGGATCCCGGCTCCACATCCAGATAGGGCAACACCTGTTCCGCTGCGATCACCCCCCCATTGGCACGAATCAGTTGGCCAATGAGGGCATAGCGCTCCTCCTCCAGGTTGGCATTGGGATCCCCGTCCCCAAAGAGGAAGCTGTACACCGCTTCCAGGAAGTTCAGCTCGGATTTTTGCGGCTGGCGGGGGCGCGTCCGACCGGAGTAGCTGCCATAGTAGGGATAGGGATCCCAGAAGGGGTTGCCGATCCAAAGATTGGGGAAGTAGTAAAACCCTATCCCTCGCGACCGGCTGCGATTGTCCTGCTCGCGGCTGCTGGCCATTTGCAAGGCAATCAACGCTAGGACAATCAAGACAATCGACACCACCAGCAGAATGCCAAAGGAGATGCGCAGCCCATAGAGGAAGCCCCCCCACAACCGGCGACGCAGGGCTGCCAGCTGATCCTGCTGCTCCTTGCGCTTGAGAATGCTGCGAAAATCTGGTGGAAAAACGTAGGTAATCTCCCCCTGCCGGGAAACCTGGAGATGCCCCTCCGCCTTTTGGGCCAAATTCAGTAGCTCTTGTTTGGCCTCGTGTAAAGCTAAGCCCGTGCTGGATGCAATATCTCCCAAGGTGACCCGCAGGCCCAACTGTTCCACTGCATCCATCACCAATGTTTGGGTAGCCACTCTTAACCTCCGCTTTCTGCCCCAATTGCCGAGGAGCCTTTGGGATCCCTAGGACGCAGATCCGCTCCCCTGAGCTAGACCTAGCGTCTCCTCTATTCCCAGTATCTCCCCTTAACCCCGCAGCGACGAGAATCGTTGTAGATCTCACTTCCAGAACGGTTGTACCCGCCTCTAGGGCAGCCAAGCCATCACGGCCAGCAGGGTCGAGAGGATCCCGATCAACACCCAGATGAGGGGCTTAGTGTCCAACGGGGGATCCGCTGCCCGGCGGCTGAGGGAATCCCCAGATCTTGGGGAAGGGCCTTTGCGTTGGGAGCGCCCATAGGCCAAGCGGTACTCTGGGGGATCAGTTTCCTCCAGCCGGCTGAGATCGGGAATTTCGCTCAACCACTCCGCCGAACGTCGCAGACGAGGGGCTTGCCAGATGCCCAAGACATAGCGAGCCTGCTGGGCAACTTCTGGATCTGGGTTGCGCAGCAAGGTTTGGGCCAACAGGATGGCCTCCTGCGTTTCGCCAAGGGCTTCTTGGGCCAGGGCCTGCCAGAGCCGTAGCTTGCCCGACTGCGGATAGCGGCTTTGGGCCTGCTTAACCTCCTCTAGCGCCTGCCGGTATTGTCCTCGCTCGAACCTCAACTGGATCAGAGCCAAGTGCTGAGACAATCTCAGGTCTTTGGGAAGCGTCATGCTCAGGATCCGCAGGCTAGGTCAGCTTCTGTTCTACCCCAAACCCCACCAGCAACAGCTCCTGCAAAGGCTGACCCTGAGGGGGACGTTGGTAGGTAAGGATCTGCCGCAGGCGCAGGCGCGGATTCAGTAGAGTGATGGTATCTACAGCAACCACACGAGTGTAGGTGGTGGTCATCACCAGTTGCAGGGATCCGGGATCAAACCGGAAAGCCGCCACCATCGGGCGATCTTCCTCGTAGGCCCGATCCCGCAGGTAGTCTCCCTGCAGCCCCAGGGGGGTTTCCTGCCGAGGGACGAACAGCATGTTCAGCTCTTGCCCGGCCTCCTCCCCCGTTTCGGAAACGGTCTCAAAAGCCAAGTGAAAGCCCAAAAAACCATCCACGTTGTGGTTGGGGTAGTTGTTGTCGGTGAGCACCTTGTGCTTGAGCTCAGGGGTGAGGGTGCGAATGGTGAACTCGGTGCGGGAGCGCTCCACCTCGCCACGGTCTAGGTAATGGTAGGTGCGCTCTGTGCGCCAAGCCCCAATGCAGCAGTTGAAAAAGTGGTGAAATTTCTGGATGGCGTTCATGCGGGCGGGAGCGGACAGAGTCAGAAACCGGCGCTGGAGCCGAGAAGTGGCCCAGAAAACCCTGCCTCTGATCCTAAAACGAATCGAAAACAACCAGGAATCCAAATCCTGAATGCCAACGATTGAGTTCTACCGTGGGATCCCCTTCCTCACGGGCTTTTGGCCACCGGGATCCCTTGGGTCTGCCCCAACAACTCCAAGGCTCGCTGCAGCTGGATGTCCTCCGGCCCGGCCAAGGTTTCCGCCGTCAGAGGAACGGATCCCTCCGCCACCACCACATCGGGCTGGATCCCCTGGCGATGAATGTCGTGGCCGCTGGGGGTGAGGTACTTGGCCGTGGTCACCGCCAGCCCCGATCCATCCGCCAGCTCCAGCAGGGATTGAATCAGACCCTTGCCAAAGGTGCGCGTTCCCACCAGTTGAGCTCGCCCACTGTCCTGAAGTGCCCCGGCCAACACTTCACTGGCACTGGCGCTGCCCTGATTTACCAAGACCACCAGCGGCGCCTCTGTGAGCACCTCGCCGGTGGCGGGAATGCTGTCTTGAATGCCGTGGCGATCCGTCACCAGCACAATGTCGCCCTTGGGGATCCAGAAGCGAGCGATCTCAATGGCCGCCTGCAAGAGTCCCCCCGGATTGTTGCGCAAATCGAGAATGTAGCCCCGCACCCCTTGAGCTTCTGCGGCCCGAATGGCTTGGCGGACTTGAGCGGCAGCATTGCCGTTGAACTGGCTGAGGCGAATGTAGGCCACCGATCCCTGAGGCAGCTCAAAAAAACGGGTGCGCACGGGGTTGATGGTGATCGATTGGCGCACCAGCTCCACCTCCCAAATGCGATCCTGCCGCTTCAGCTTCAAGGTAACCGGCGTGCCACTGCGCCCCCGCATCCGCTCGGCCACTTCGTCCAGACTCAACCCCGCCACCGGCACCCGATCCACCGCCAAAATCTCATCCTGAGGTTGGATCCCGGCCTGCTCGGCAGGAGTGCCCTCCATGGGGGCAATCACCCGCACAGCGCCTTGCTCGTCGATGGCAATCTGCAAGCCGACACCACTCAGCTCGCCGGCTGTAGAGGTCTGCAGGCTGAGGTAGTGCTCTCTGTCCAGAAAGCGGGTAAAGGGATCCCCCAGAGTGGCCAACATCTCCTCAATGGCCTGATAGGTCTGCTTGCGCTCCTTTAAGGGCCGGGAGAGAAACCGCTGCCGCACCTGCCACCAGTTTTGCCCGTTAAACCCCGGATCCACATAGGCCCGATCCACATAGGCCCAAGCCTGCGCCAGCAGTTGCTGCTCTTCTCCCCAACGGCTGGCCTGCACCGGACAGGGGCCTATGGCCAAACTCGCCCAGAGCAAACACCCAAGCAAGACAAGGCGGATCCCCCACCCTCTCCAGCGGATCCCTGTGTATCTCGGCTTCTGCACAACCATCGATCCCAAAAAACATTAAGAAACATGAACGAAACGCAATATCAAAAGCTCGTCTGGCCTACTGGGATCAAGATCTTGGTTCCCAAGCTGAGCCCGGCGCCAGGATAGTGTTAAAAGATTGTGTTACATTGCTGAGGAGAGTGGGCTTGCCCCGCCCTCGAGATCCAATTTCAAGAATTGCAGACATTATGAGCAAAGTTTACGACTGGTTGGACGAGCGGCTGGAGATTACGCCTTTCGTCGACGACGCAACAGGGAAATTCATTCCGCCTCACGTTAACATCTTCTACTGCCTCGGCGGGGTGACGCTGGTGTGCTTCTTAATTCAGTTTGCCACCGGCTTCGCCATGACGTTTTACTATCGTCCGACGGTGGCTGAGGCCTTTGAATCGGTGAACTACATCATGACCCAGGTGAACTTCGGCTGGCTGTTGCGCTCCATCCACCGTTGGAGCGCCTCCATGATGGTGCTGATGATGATCCTACACACCTTCCGGGTTTACCTGACGGGGGGATTCAAAAAGCCCCGTGAGCTGACCTGGGTAACCGGCGTGATCTTGGCGGTGCTGACCGTCTCCTTTGGCGTTACCGGCTACTCCCTGCCCTGGGATCAGGTGGGCTACTGGGCAGTCAAGATCGTCTCAGGTGTGCCCAGTGCCATTCCGGTGGTGGGCGACTTGTTGGTGCAACTGATCCGGGGCGGCGAAGCAGTGGGTCAAGCTACCCTGACTCGCTTCTACAGCTTGCACACTTTCGTGCTACCCTGGCTGACCGCAGTCTTTATGACCATGCACTTTTTGATGATCCGCCGCCAAGGCATTTCTGGGCCTTTGTGAGCAAGGTTTGACTCCCAGACGCCTTTGACTTTCCTGGTAACTGGGATCTTTACCTGCCACTTTTTCAGAACTTTTGTCCCTAGATAAGGAGAACTCCCATGGCCGTCTCAAAACAGGTGATAGCGACCGAGGCCATTACCCGCAAGGTTGATCTAGACAACCCCAAAGTTGTAGCCAAGCTGAAGAAAAACATGGGCCACATGACCTATGGTGAGCCCGCTTGGCCCAACGATTTGCTCTTTATGTTTCCGGTGGTGATCCTGGGCACTATTGGAGTGATCGTTGGCCTGTCAGTCATGGATCCGGCAGGTGTAGGGGAGCCGGCGGATCCCTTTGCTACGCCTCTGGAAATTCTGCCGGAATGGTATCTCTACCCCGCCTTCCACATCCTGCGGATTGCTCCCAACAAGCTGTTGGGAATTGCTCTGATGTCTGCCATTCCTGTGGGTCTCTTGTTTGTGCCCTTCATCGAAAACGTCAACAAGTTCCAAAACCCCTTGCGCCGTCCGGTGGCGACAACGGTGTTCCTGATCGGCACCTTGGTCACCCTCTACCTGGGCATAGGTGCCACCTTGCCCTTGGATAAGTGGGTCACCTTGGGCTTGTTCTAAAAGAACATCTGGGACTCCCGCTTGATGGGTTGATCGTCATCATCACCATCAGAATCACCATCAGAGTGCAGCAGGTCGGTGGCCAGGCTGCACTTTGTTATTTGGAGAGCTTTTTAGAGGAGTTGTCTGCAAACCTGTGTGCCAAGGGATGGGCAAGTCCGCCGAAATGGTAGTATCTCTACGCCCTCATCTTCAGCTTGACCGCTCATGAGCACTTCTTCTTCAACTGCTCGAACCTATCGGATCACAGCCCTTGCCGGAGATGGCATCGGCCCCGAAATCATGCGGGTGGGACGGGCCGTTTTGGATGCAGTTGCTCGGCAGATGGGATTTGCTCTTCAGTGGCAAGAGGGCCTGATCGGCGGGGCCGCCTACGAACAGACCGGGGATCCCTTGCCGGCAGAAACCCTGAAAATGGCTCAAGAGAGCGATGCCGTTTATCTGGCTGCTGTCGGCGACTTCAAGTATGACGCTCTGCCTCCTGAGAAACGCCCGGAGCGGGCCTTGTTGGGCTTGAGGGCGGGGCTGGGGCTGTTTGCCAACTTGCGCCCGGTAAAAGTCTTCCCTCAACTGGTGGGGGCTTCCTCCCTGAAGCCAGAGGTGATCTCGGGGATCGACCTGGTGGTAGTGCGGGAGCTGACGGGGGGCATTTACTTCGGCCAGCCCAAGGGAATCTTCACGGATGCCCAGGGATCCCGGCGCGGCGTGAACACCATGGTCTACAGCGAAGCTGAGGTGGATCGGATTGCCCGAGTTGCCTTTGAGCTGGCCCGCAAACGCCGGCGCAAGCTCTGCTCGGTGGACAAAGCCAACGTTCTCGAGGTGTCGCAACTGTGGCGGGAGCGGGTCAATGTCATTGCGGCTGAGTACCCGGAGGTGGAACTTTCCCACCTGTACATCGACAATGCCGCCATGCAGTTGGTGCGCTGGCCCAAGCAGTTCGACGTCATCCTCACGGGCAATCTCTTCGGCGATATCCTCTCCGATGAAGCGGCCATGCTGACCGGCTCTATTGGTATGCTGCCCTCTGCCTCTCTGGGATCCTCTGGCCCCGGCCTATACGAGCCGGTACATGGGTCGGCTCCCGACATTGCCGGACAAGACAAAGCCAACCCCATTGCCCAGGTGCTCTCCGGCGCCCTGATGCTCCGCTACTCCCTGGATCAGCCGCAAGCTGCCGACCGCATCGAACAGGCGGTAGAAGCCGTTTTGGCGCAAGGGTACCGCACCCCAGACCTCTACTCTGAGGGAATGACTTTAGTGGGTTGCCAGGAAATGGGAGAAAAGTTGGTGGCAGCCCTGTCCCAGCAGCAGGCGCAATAGCCTTTTTCGGGGCCACAGGCTACAGCCAAGGCAGACGTGCGGCGATTTCCAAGCAATTTCCAATTGTGGGGATCCTTGGAGCTACGCCCAACCGGCTTCAGGGAGAAGGTCGACCTCCTCGGTGGTTTTAATGGCCTCTTCCGGTCGAAGTGTGGCTTCTTGGCAGCGCTCCATGGCTTGAAGAAGCAGGGCTTCCCCTTCCTGCACCGTCTCAATGCGACAGAGGAGAGCACGGAATTGAGAGGCTCCGGCAAAGTCTTTGATGTACCAAGTCATGTGCTTGCGGGCCTGACGGATGCCACGTTCTCCCTTGTACTCCCAGAGACCGCGCAGATGCTCTAAGGCCATTTGAATCCGCTCCAGGGGAGTGGGGGCCGGTCTTTCTTGACCGGTTTTCAGGAAGTGATCGATTTCCCCCACCAGAAAGGGATAGCCCATGGTGCCGCGGGAGCACATCACCCCATCGGCTCCGGTTTCCTCCAAACACTTCACCGCTGCGGCTGTCGAGAAAATATCCCCATTGGCGATGACGGGAATGCGCAGGTGCTGTTTGACGCGGCGGATCCAGTCCCAGCGGGCTTTGCCGTTGAAGCCTTGGGCGCGTGTCCGGGCATGCAGGGTGAGCAGTTGCGCCCCTGCCTCCTGCAGACGGTGGGCAAAATCCAAAATGTTGATCTCCTGATCCGACCAGCCCAGGCGCGTTTTTACGGTTACGGGCACCTCCACCGCTTTGGCCACCGCCTCCACAATTCGCGCTGCCGTGTCGGGATCGCGGAGCAGAGAAGAGCCACCGCCGTTTTTGGTAATCTTGTTCACCGGGCAGCCCATGTTGATGTCCACCAAGGTCGCCCCTTCGTCCACAGCCATGCGGGCTGCTTCCGCCAGAAAGTCGGGCCGACAATCAAACAGTTGGATGCCAATAGGCTGCTCCCCCTCGCCAACCTCCATGATGCGGGGCAGCTGGCGGGCATAGTGCAAGCCGGTCGCACTGACCATTTCCGTGTAAACCAAGCTGTGGGGGGCAAAACGGCGCACCAGCCCTCGAAAGACCTGGTCGGTTACCCCTGACAGTGGCGCCTGAAAGACGCGACTCAAAACCTTCACCCCACCGATATCGAGGGGTGGGGATAGGCGGGCTTGGAGTTCCGGCGAAAGCTGCAGGCCCATCGGGATCCGGAGAAAGCTATCCCTCTTTGTTGACAAAGTAAAGAAGACCCATGATGCGCGCTCGTTTGATCGCGGCGGTGAGCTCCCGCTGTTGTTTGGCGGTCAGGCCGGTGATGCGGCGGGGCAAGATCTTGCCACGCTCGGTAACAAATTTCTTGAGCAGCTCCACATCGGTGTACCTAATGGGCTCTCCCGGCTTGATGGGAGACAGGCGGCGGCGAGCGTAAACCATAGGTCAGGAGAACGGCGAAACGGCTTGAACTACTTAATCTCTTTGTGGACGGTGTGGCGGTTGCAGTGGGGGCAGAATTTCTTCAGCTCTAAGCGGGCTGTTGTGTTGCGGCGGTTTTTGGTGGTGGTGTAGCGGTTCACGCCTGGAGAGCGCTTGTTGACGTTGGTGCGGCACTCCGTACACTCCAGAGTAATGATGATGCGGGCACCCTTTGCTTTGGCCATGACGGATCCCAAGACGAAGGTAAACGGCAATGAGGAAACTGCAATCCCAGATCCTGAGGCTGGAGATGGGGGTTTACCTCGATAAGCGCGATCACCAATTATCTAACTTTTCCTTGACGGAATCAACCCAAGTTTTCACTTGCTTGCCCGTTTGTTGCCGTAGGCTACGGGCGTTGCGATCCACATCTTTGCTCAGGCGCTGCAACTGCTTGGACAGATCCCGCACGGTGTCATTGCGCTGGGCTTGGCGCAGCAGGTCGCGAGCAGCCGATTTGACGTCGTCAGCAGCGTCCCCCTCTAGGATGTCCTGCAAAAACTGCAGGACTTTTTCATCCAGGTGGTAGCCCCGCTCCGCTTCCACGACCAGGGTGCGTCCAGCCCGGTCGTGAATGGTTTGGCGTTTTTCCTTGTCGAAGACGGCAAACAGCCCATCCGCAGCCAGAGGCACCAGCAGGGCCTCTGTAAGCACAAAGAGGGAGAGCACTCCCTCTCGAGCCAGAGAGCGAACCAGGTGCGGCGAGGCTTCGGTTTCGGGATCCAGGGTTTTGATGTTCAGCAGCCATTTGCCGAGGCTTTGGCCCTCAGGGCGGGACTGGAAATAGCCGCGGTTCACCAGCCAGGTAGCGAAGAAGGCGAGATAGCCGGTCATGTCCACGGCGCCTGCATTGGCCCCTACCAGAGCAGCCAAGCCTTGGGCTAGGTAGGAGATCCCCAGCCCCAGCCCAAAGTCGAGGGCAAAAGCCCCAATTCGTTTGCTCCAGGGAGCCAATTTTGGCAGGGTTTCCCCCTCAGCAGCCGTTTGCGGGGCTGGCCGCTCGGCTTGAACCGGGGGCAGAGAAGTGGCAGGGGGCAAAGCGCTGAAGGCTCGCCATTCGTTGGCAGTTTGATCCAGTTGTTCGGTTTTGGGCCGCTCTGGAAATTGGGGGCGTTCGGGGTAAGGTCTGGGATCCGTCATTGCCGGTTGAGACAGTCAGTTCTACCATTCTAGCGAGGCAAGCCCACACCCACCGGCAGAGGGGACGGGCTGCGACGGGGGATCTCGTAGGTCAGCCGATCGCGGGCCAGCAGGGTATTGGGAAAAATGGCCTGAGCTTCGGCCAGCAGGTCTTCCAAGGTAATGGGGGCCTCTGGGGTGTAGCGGGGGCTGAAGTGGGTGAGGATCAAAGCTTGGGCCTTGGCTTCGGCGGCCACTTGGGCGGCCATGGCGGCGGTGGAATGCTTAGAGCGGCGGGCCAGCTCCAAGTCAGCCTGAGCGTAGGTAGCCTCGTGGATGACCAGATCCGCAGCCCGGGAGAGATCAACAGCATTGCGGCAGAAAATCGTGTCGGTGCAGTAGGAGAATTTGCGGCCCGGAATGGGATCCCCCACATAATCCCGTCCGTGAAAGCAGCGGCCCTGCCAGATGATGGATTGGCCGGCCTTGAGCTGCCCATACAGAGGGCCAAAGGGGATCCCGTCGGCTTGGGCTTTGGCTGCATTGAAGCTGCCTGGCCGATCCTGTTCCACCACGCGGTAGCCGAAGGCGGGCACCCGGTGATCCAAGGGCGCGCAGAAGACGGAGTACTCCGCCTCTTGCAGGATGAGACCGGTTTCGACGGTGTGAACGCGGAAGCCGTAGGGGATGCGCGTCTCGCTGTAGCGCAACACGGCCTTCAGGTACTCTTCCAGACCTGGTGGGCCGTAGATATCGATGTGCTCAGGGGTGCTGCCCAAGCCACAGGAGGCCAACAGCCCCGGCAGGCCGTAGATGTGATCCCCGTGCATGTGGGTGATGAAAATGCGGCGCAACTGGCTGGGGCGCAGCTCGTCTAGGCGCAGCAACTGGTGCTGGGTGCCCTCGCCACAATCGAACAGCCACCATTCCGACCGCTGGGGAAACTGCACCGCCACCCCAGAGACATTGCGCTGGCGGGTGGGCATGCCGGAGCTGGTGCCCAAAAAGGTGATCCGAATGGCGTTGGGATCTGTCACAGGGGCAAGACCTCAAGGATTGGGATCCCTAGCTTACCAATTGCTCTCGCTGGCCGAGAAAAAACCCTTGATAGGATGGGGAGTAGAACGTACCCTTGAGCCTTCTCGTCATGATCACCCTGACCGACAGCGCCATCCAAGAGTTGAAGCGCCTGCGCAGCAAGTACGAAAAAGAGGGATCCCAGCCCATCCTGCGTCTAGGGGTCAAGCCGAGCGGCTGCTCTGGCCTCTCTTACGTAATGAACTTCGAGTCTCAGGCCAACCCTGACGATCATACCTTCGACTTTGGGGATATCCAGGTGGCAGTGGATCCCTTGAGTATGACCTTGATCAGCGGCACCACCGTCGATTTTTCCGAGGATCTGCTGGGCGGTGGCTTCCGCTTCAAGAACCCCAACGCAGTCGCCAGTTGTGGGTGTGGCACCTCCTTTGCCACTGCTGAGACTGCTGCTGTCGTTGGTCACTAAAGTCTCAATCGCTGCCTCCCACCCGCCTTTGGGCGTCAACGGTTGGAGGGCTCTAGGCTGGGCAGCCAAAGGACAAACCAAGTCCATCCCTTCTGGCTGGTGACCCGGATTTGGCCCTGCAGATACTCCACCCACTGCTTCACCAAGGCCAGTCCAAGGCCGCTGCCCGGCTGCGCCCAGGGATCCTCAGAAGGCACACGGTAAAAGCGCTCGAAAAGGTGGGGCAGGTGTTCAGGCTCGATTTGGGCGGTATTGCCGACTCTTAACTCAACCCCACCGGGAAAGGCTTGCCCCTCTAAGCGGAGGGTTCCGCCCGGCTGGGTGAACTTACAGGCATTTTCCAGCAGTTCCTTCAGGATCAGGGTTAGCTGCTGCGGGTAGCTGTAGAGCACTGCGGGAAGTGAGGTCAGCTCCGCCATCTCCAGCTTCAGTTGCCGGGCTTGAGCCCGTTCTCGCACCCCGTCGAGCAGGCTTGTGCAAAGGCTGTGGAGATCAATGGTGGCAGCCGCAGAGCCCAACTCCTTGGCTTCCAGGC
>NZ_JANSIL010000021.1:0-10204 GCF_047462015.1 Synechococcus sp. R5-13
GCAGAGCAGGCTCAGGGCTACTGAAAGCCCGCTCCGTACCGCTTAGCGGTCGGAGCCGGGTAGTTTACGTTGAAGATTCTCCCCAAATGGCTGCACCGGTCGTTGACTTGTCAAGATATAGTGGTAAAAATCTGCTTATACACAATATGTAGCGTTAAGCCGATGTCCATCTCCTCTGGCTCTTCTTTTGCAGACCGCTTGCGATGGGTGATTGGCGATGAAGCCGTCTATGCGTTTGGGCGACGGGCCGGAATTAGCGATACGGCCTTGCGCAGCTACCTGAAGGGATCCGTGCCCAGCATTGACAAGGCCGTGAAAATTGCCCAAGTGGGCCAGGTCAACCTCAATTGGCTGATTACAGGGGAGGGATCCCCGCAGTTGCATCCCGACGCGAAAGCAGAGTATGTGTATGTGCCTTTTGTCGATGTAGCCGCCTCTGCCGGAGCGGGGGTGTTGGTGCGCGAAGAATCGATCGAATCGGTGGTTGCTTTTGAGCGAAACTGGCTGCGGACATACTTGAAGGGAAATCCTGCCGAGCTGAGCCTGATTCGGGTGCAGGGGGATAGCATGTCTCCCACCTTGGAGGATGGCGACTGGATCTTTGTGGAGCGGCAAGAGGGTGGAGACCTGGGCTGTGAAGGCATTTACGTCTTTCAGATGGATGGAGATCTGTTGGTCAAACGGCTGCAGCGCCTGCCCGGATCCCAGGTGAAGGTGATCAGCGACAATCCCCGCTTTCCCCCTTTTGTGGCGGATTTGGCGGATCCCATCAACGGCCTAACCCTCATAGGGCGTTATCGAGGTCGCATCAGTTTTGATTAGCCTCCCACAGCAGATGGCGGGAAGTGGCAGTTGGACCGACCGAGAATCCCCTTGGCGAGATCGGGTCGCCGGTTAGGATGGGTCTTGAGGGTTGAGTTGAGAGGAGTTCCTGCTCCTTGCCTGCGCCCATCCAGCCGGAGGTTTGCCTGCAATGGCTCGTTCGTCCCAGCTCCTAACAGTCGCTCTCCATTCCCTAAGCGGGATCCTCTTGGTCAGCAGCGGAATCTGGGTCGGGATGGTGCTTCCCCAGCAGGCCCAACCTCAGCCCCAGCCGGAGACCAACATCTCTCCCACTCAACCCGCTTCTCCCACACCACCGATCCTGCCCACCTTGGCCCCGCCCCAGGCCAATCCTCCGGTGGCCAGCCCAACAGCAGATGCAGATCCAGAGGAAAATCATGAGAGCCCCACGGATCTGGAGGCAGAGATTCGGGAGATCCGCCAGCAGGTGATCCAGCTCTTGATCAGAATTGAGGAATTGGAGTCGCGGCTGCAACGGCTGCGTTCTCAAACAGCCCCTGAGCCTGTCAGGGAATCTTCCACTGCTGCCGAGATCGTCCCAGGAGAAGAAAGCACCCCAGCCCCGACCAAAACGCCGACCTCTTTTCAGGTGGGAACCCAAACCATCAGCCTGCCGGGCGATTTGCTGTTCGATTTTGACAAAGCCGAGATTCGACCTGAAGCAGCCTCGCTGTTGGCCCAGGTGGCCAAGTCCTTGGAAGCTATGCCCGGCGCCCGCGTTCAAGTGAATGGCCACACCGATAACATCGGGCCCTTAAACTACAACTTGGCCCTTTCTCTGCGCCGCGCCAATGCGGTTAAGGACTATTTGACGAAGCTGCTGCCGGAAGGCCATCCCATCAGTTGGACAACCTCTGGCTTTGGTCCCACCTTGCCCGTTGCCGATAACGACACAGAAGCCGGACGGCAGCGGAACCGCCGTGTGGATTTGGTCATCGCTCCCTAGCTGCACCCCCCAAAGTGGGGGATGACACGTTCTAGCAGGGCTCTGGTCTAGAATCTGGTAGGGTCAATCCGGCCAGGATTGATGGGCTTGAGTTCAATCCTCATCGTTGGGGTTCGGTTTTGAACGCGGCAGGGATCCCTCTGGACAAGAGGCAAACGTTTGCGCTGAGGGTTGACACAACCCTGGACGCGCTTGACCAGGTTTTGACCTGGTTTGAGTCTTTCCGAAATGCGGGCATCCCGGATCCCATTTGGGCGGAATGTCAGTTGGCTTTGGTAGAGGGGTTTACCAACGCCGTTCGCCACGCCCACCGCGCTCTGCCGGAAAGTACGCCCATCGACATTGAGCTGCTGCTGATGCCGCAAGGGCTGGAGTTGCGCATCTGGGATCAGGGGCAGGAGTTTGATCTGGAGGAATTTGCTCGGAACTTGTCGGATCCCACATCGCCCAACGCCAATCTTGAGTCCGAGGGGGGACGGGGTATTTTGCTGATGAAAGCTCTCTCTACTCACCTCAGCTACAGCCGCCAAGCGGATGGTCGCAACTGCCTGTTGATCGGCAAGCGCTTCGACGATCCTGGATCTCGCCCGCGTCTGTCGGTGCCGGGCTTAGGCGAGCAGACCACCGCTTAACTTGCGAATGGCCGAGCTGGCCACATCGCTGTAGCGCAGTTCACCGGCCAAGATCTGGCCCATGCGCCGAGTGGCTCCCGGTCGTTTGACGCCCACCCTGTAGCCCACGCCCGGAAAGCGATAGAACAACGCCGCAATCCGCTTAGCCCAGCGCATTTCTGAGCCCCATTCCTGCTGCACGCGGGCAGAGTAGTTCGCCAGAGCTTCTGTATCCCCGCCTAGAGCTTGATCGATGGCCTGGGCCGCCAACATGCCGGTGAGAAGGGAAGGGCGGATCCCTTCAGCGGTAAACGGATCGATGACGCAGGCGGCATCTCCCACCAAGAGGGCATTTTGGGTGTGTAGCGGTTGATCTTCGTCCCAGAGGCAGATGGGATGGCCAAATGGCTTGACCGATTTCAAGTCCACACCAAAGCTTTGGGCATATTGGGCGGCAATTTCCCGCAGGTTTTGTTTTTCTCCACCCCGAAAGGTGCCGGCTCCAATTGAGTAGCCATCGGCCTTGGGGAAGTTCCAGATGTAGCCATTGCTCACGGCACCGAAGTCAAAATGGGCGGCTGCAGTTTGCGGCTGCGAGAGGGGCACTTCTGCTTCCAAGGCGGCAGCCAGGCGACGACGGCGTTCCTGAAAGCCCAGCCACTTGGCCATTGAGCCTTTTGCCCCATCGGCCCCGATCACGTACCGACCCCAGACCGGGCCGGCGGTTGTCATCACTTGCCAGCGGTCGCTTTGCCACTCGAGGCCAGAGACAGGGCATTCTGCCTGGAGCGCTGCCCCTTGCTTTTGCGCTTGCTGAATCAGGTA
This sequence comes from Synechococcus sp. R5-13, assembly GCF_047462015.1. Classification (NCBI taxonomy): domain Bacteria; kingdom Bacillati; phylum Cyanobacteriota; class Cyanophyceae; order Synechococcales; family Synechococcaceae; genus Synechococcus; species Synechococcus sp. R5-13. Next base: position 3,226 of record NZ_JANSIL010000021.1, read on the forward strand.
GTGGTCGAAAACATCCCGCCGCACCATCCAAACGGGCTCTTTCAAATCCAAATCGACCACCACCGGATCGCCGCCGCGCCAGGTGTAGCGGATTTGCCGGATCTTGAGGGAAATGGCGGGGCCAAAGTCGAAGTCAAACCAAGCCGCCACCATAGGAGAAACGCCGCCCCCACAGGGTTTGTAGCGGGGCAAGGGATCCTTTTCCAGAACCAGCACCGAGCGTCCCCGCTTGGCCAGATGGTAGGCGGCAGATCCTCCAGCAGGGCCGGCGCCGACGATGACACAGTCGTAGAGTTGCGGCATGGTTTTCGATACTCCAGGCCCCCCCATCCTGGGTTCTGCTCACCAGCTTCTAGCCTATTATGGCTACAGCGAATTGCCTGCACGTTGCTTGCCTTTTTGTCGGGAAGACCATGCGAATTCGCTGGCAGCGCCTTGCCAACCAGCCCTCAGCTTGCTACTGTGCCGCCTGCGGAAAGCGTTTTGCGGGCGGGAAGCGAGTTCGTTGCCTTTTCAACGATAGGGGTCTGAATCTCGGCCCTATTTGCCCAGAGTGCTTTGCCCTTCCCCCAGTTCAGTTGCGAGAACAGATCCACCGCTATGCCTATTTGATGCGCCTGAATCGTCTGCGGGATCCCGGCAGCCAAGACCACGCCCATCATCTGGAACAAGCGGCCCGGGAGCGCTCCATTCGTTATCCGGGCCTGTGGGGCTGGCTGCGGCAGTGGTGGTAGCGTTGGCAAGGGGATTGGGCATTCTGGAAAAGATGCAGGAAAATCAGGAGAGGTTGCCTTCGGGATCCCAGACCCGTTGGCTTGTTTGCTCTCGTTGGTTGAGGAGCCCCCATGCACGACCTGGACAGTTTGCCAGAACCAGTAGCCGATGCCTTGATCAAAAGCCTGCTTACGGACGTGGAGCGGCTGATCAACCAGCACGGACTGTCAGAGGTTCTGGTGGGGTTGGCCATGTATTGCAACGTGCAGTTCAAGGCCAAGTTCAACAAGCCCAACCGCACGGAGAAGGATGAGGAGTTGGGGTTTTATTTCCGCGACGCCGCCAAAGCTCTGGAGGTGGCTGCCAGCCTCACCTATCGCACCATCGACCGCTCCCAATCTGCCCGGCCCAGCACCTAGCCGCCGGGATCCCTTTTTAGCTCTCACCCCCAACCTCTCTCAGGAAGAAAAAAGGGAGCCGGCGATCCATTGAGGATCTTTAAGGATCTTGGGGTGGCAAGGGATCCCCCTGGGTTTTTATGCTGGTGGGCAACAAGTTGCATTGAGGCTGAGCGTGAGAATCGTCTGGGAACGCAGCATTTACGGGGGCAATGGCCGAGTGCCCTGCATTATCTGTGGGGGATGGGCCAACCCCATCCAGAAAAAAGGGCACCAAGTGTTGCTGGCGGTGGTCTATAACGACCGCGGGCAAATCTACGGGGAAGTCTGCCGCAGCTGCCTCGGTTTGGGGGCCAAAGGCATCAAAGAGTGCCTGCAAGAGCGGATTGCCCGCCTGCGCAAACAACTGGAAGATTTGGAAGAGCTGGAGCAGGGAGAGGTGCAACTGCCTACATTGGAGCAGGAGTTGAGCGCCTATTTGGATTGAGGACTACACCCCTCTGAAAAACTTACGAAACCCCAATGGGAGGTGACGTCTCTGATTTCTTCCTGCTTCCACGACCCATGACTGGTAGCGGAGTTGGCCTCTATGGTCGTTTCAGGTTAGTCTGAGACGCCCGAGCTACTGAGAAAAGCCCCGCCCTACCGCTATGGGGAAGTAAGCTAACGGCGCGCAGAGGACGTCAACAACCTTGGTCAGCAAATATGGACGGAGAGGGAGGGATTCGAACCCTCGACGGAGCTTTTGGGCCCCGTAACTTCTTAGCAGGAAGCCGCTTTCGACCACTCAGCCACCTCTCCAGGGCCAGGAAGGGCAATGGCAAGCTGGGATCCAGCCACCAGTTCACTCATTGTAGGGGATGGGATCCCACCCGGCAACTGCCCCCTGACCCGCCCTGCAAAGACTCCGTCCCGCTATCGCGATCAGCCGGGATCCCTCCTGGGGTTGGGTGAGTCTAGCTCACCACCTGCAGGTAAATATCGAAGCTGCCGCTATTGTCGCCGTAGCTGCCCTTGGCGTCATTGATGTTGAAGGCAATATCCAGGTTGGGATCCAGATCCACCTCTTGGGGCTGCTCTGGCGAGGACTCGAAAACCTGATGGGCCACCAGTTGGGCGTTGGGTTGAAACAGCACAATCCCGTAGCGGCAGAGGCCCGGGTAGCGCCACTCCTCAGGGGTCGGGATCCCTTTGCCAAGGGGCGAGCGGATGCTGGTGGAAAACGAGAAGCCATAGCGCCAAGCCACATTCTTGGGGAAAAAGCGGATACGGCTGGCCCGCAACGGACGCCCTTGCCAGCGTAAAATGTTGCCCGCCTCTTGGTTCACCCGCAGGTCACGGAAAGCCATCCAAGCCTGTAAAGCTTCTTCTTCAGGTTGGATCCCTTCGATGGCCAGGGCCTGGCTCCAATCCAAGTCACTGCCATCGCAGGTGATCTGCCGCGGAATTTGCGCCAAATCCAGTTGTGCCAACCCCAGGGTATCAGACGCAGATTGGGTAAACATCTATCTCTCCTTTTTCCATCTGATTTTTCAAAGTGACTCCAGAAGGGATGAGCCTCTTGCTCAGAAATTGAGGAGTCACAGGGATCCCCAAGAGGAGCCTGGGGAAAGGTTGTAAGAGACCCCCATCCACATCCCTGCTGCTGGATGGAGAATGTCAGATGCACGATGACCAACGGAGTTGAAAACCTCAAGCTCTTGCCCGACCGACGAGAGACTGGGAGTTCAAGCTCCTTTAGCAGATAGATCAACGTTACTTGATGAATAAGAGCTATTCCCGAAAAGATAGCCCTTTGCAATACTTTTTTAGGGAACCTTAGGGAGTTGTTAATTCCCTGTGACTCGGCTGCGAATGAAGGCCAGAACCCAAATCCAGGTTTGCTGCAGATCTTCCAGAAGCTTGTATTTTGGAACACATTAATGGTGTAATCGCCTGTTAAGCACTCTTGCGCTCGACCCCTGGGCTCTGCAGCGGCTTTCCACAGCCCAGAGCGCCCTGACAAGCGTTTTTGGTAAGATCACCCCTACAGGTCTCCCAGGGTGCCCGGCGCCCACGGCATGCACGACAACCCTACTTCCCTCTCTTCTGATTTCGAAGTCATCTCTCTGTCCAATCCTCAACAGGCCATGTCTTTGGCGGGCACTCAGGAGGCCAACCTGAGGTGGATCAGTCGCTCCAGCGGTGCTTCTGTAACGCTGCGCGGACAAGACCTGTACCTGAAAGGCACTCCCCAACAGCGGCAGCAGGTGCGGCAATGGCTAGAATTGCTGAGGCCGCTTTGGCAAACTGGGCACCCCGTCACTGTGATCGATGCAGAGCAAGCTTTTCGCGCCCTCTCCGGACAAGAGGTTGCCGCCTACCAGCAAGCACAAGCAGGGATTTTGGCCCGCACCCGCAAAGGGGAGCTCATCCGACCGAAAACGCCCCGCCAACAGGAGTACGTGCGAGCCATTCGCACCCACGACCTCTGCTTTGGCATTGGACCGGCGGGCACAGGAAAAACCTATCTGGCTGCCGTTGTGGCCATTGCTGCCCTACAAAACCGGGAGTACGAGCGTTTGATCTTGACTCGCCCGGCTGTGGAGGCGGGAGAAAAACTGGGGTTTTTGCCGGGGGATCTGGTGGAAAAGGTGGATCCCTATCTGCGGCCCCTTTACGATGCCCTGTTCGAGTTTATCGACCCGGCCAAGCTGCCGCAGTTGATGGAGCAGGGGGTGATCGAGGTGGCGCCGCTGGCCTATATGCGAGGCCGTACTTTGAGCAATGCCTTCATCATTTTGGACGAAGCCCAGAACACCACCCCCGAGCAGATGAAGATGGCCCTCACGCGGCTGGGATTCCGGTCGCGTATGGTGGTTACCGGGGATCTCACCCAAACGGATCTGGGCAAACATCGCATGTCCGGCCTGGCAGCGGCAGAGCGTATTCTGACAGGGGTAGAGGGGGTTGCCTTTTGCTACTTCGACCAGCGGGATGTGGTGCGCCACCCTCTGGTGCAGCGGATTGTCGATGCCTACGCCCGCTACGAGGGGCAGTCGTGAAGCTGAGGGTGCTCTTTTTCGACGCTGTGGGCACTTTGTTTCGGGTGCGGGGCAGCGTGGGCCAGGTTTACAGCCAGGTGGCAGCGGAGTATGGGGTAAGGGTGGATCCCCAGGCCTTGGATCGCGCTTTTGGCCAAGTTTTTGCCCAGGCTCCAGCCCCGGCCTGCCCAGGATTGACGGGATCCCCTTTGCGGGAGTGGGAGCGGACCTGGTGGCGCCAGGTGGTGCGGGAGACTTTTGCCCAGGTGGGATCCCTGGCTGCCTTCGGAGAGCACCGGTTTGAAGACTTTTTCGCCCAATTGTTTGAGCACTTTGCCGGGGCGGATCCCTGGGAGCTGTATCCCGAGACGCTGCCGGCTTTGCGGGCCCTGCAGCAGGAAGGGATCCGGTTGGGGGTGATCTCCAACTTCGACAGCCGCTTGCCCAGGGTGCTGCAGCAGTTGCAGTTGGATCCCTACTTTTCCACCCTCACCCTCTCCACCCAAGTGGGCTATGCCAAGCCCGATCCTCGCATCTTCCAAGCTGCCCTGGCAGCCCACGGGATCCCCCCCGCAGCCGCCGGCCACATTGGCGACAGCCGCCGCGACGATTATCAGGGGGCAAAAGCAGCAGGCTTGCGAGCCCTTTGGCTGGATCGAGAGGGGAAGGATAGCTCCTGCCCAGAGCGGATAGAAGATCTGTGGGGATCCCTGTCCATGCTCAATGGGCCGAAGCAGAATTGAGCAGCAGGGGGGTGAAAAGGCCACCTGGCTTGAGCAGGTAACGCCGCAGGTTCATCTGCCGCTCCAGCAGGCAAGCGTGGCCGCTCTGGGGCGAGATTTCTACCTGCGCCTGGGGCAGCCGTTCCGCCAGCCAGCCCACCTCCTGCACCGAGGGCAACAGGCGATCCCGGCCCCCTGCCACCAGCAAAGTTGGCAGGGTCATCGACTCCAGGGGCAGCTTCTCCACAGCAAAGGATCCCAGCAAAGCCAAGCGCCGAGCAGCTACTGTGGGTTCAACACTGTGAACTGCCTGGCGCAGCCGCTCCTGATCGAGCGGCTCCATTTGGCTGAGCTCCGCCAAAACCCCCAACCCCCGCTCCGACAACTGGTGATAGAGCCCCGGTGGCAAAAAAGGCAGGAGAACATGCCCTGCCCACCACCAGGGCCTACGTCGCAGCGACGAGGCTGGATTGACCAAAATGAGGCCGCGGCACCGTTCCGGCCATTGGGCAGCCACCAACAAGGCCAGGCAGGCCCCAAAGGATTCTCCACACAAGTACGCCCCCGCTTCTAGCTGGGATCCCACCCAATCGGCCAGGGTTTCCCAGCTATCCCCCGCTTCCGGGTGGTTCAAACTCAGGGGGCGAATGCGAAACTCCCGCTGCAGAGCCTGCGCCTGCCGGTAAAACAACGTACCTGTGCCATCCATACCGGGCAAATACAGCAGCAGGGGCCGCTCCTGACCGACCGCTCCCGTTGCCGGGCTGACCAAGCTAGAGGCAGATGCTACCGGCTCGCCACTCAACTTTCTCATCTCTCTGCCAATCCCAATCGCACCTGTTCTCGGGCCGCTGCAGTTAGCTCTTGAATGACCTGCATTCGCTCGCGTCGGGATCCCTGGCGCTGCTTCCTGCCCACCCAAAGGGGGGATCCCACCCTGAGCACCACCCGCCGATACAACACCACCGGATGTCCCCCTTCCTGTTGAAATCGGGGTTCAGTGGGGTCAAACCAGCGGAAAAAAGCCATAGGAATATCTACTCCCCGCCATTCTTCCTGCGCCCACACCGCCACCGGCAGAATCGGCAAGGGATCCACCGCTGCCGCCAGCGCCAGGTGGGCAAAACCTGGCTGAAACCGCCCCACCTCCCCAGGCGAGGTCTCACGGGTGATCTGCTCCGCCCCTTCTGGGAAGATCCCCACACCCACCCCCGCTGCCAAACTGGCCTGCGCCTGGCGAAAAAAATGGATTTGCTGTCGGGATCCCTGCTTGAGGGGAATGCAGTCCAAAGCCAAGGCGATTTCCCGCAGCAGCGGCACCTGAGCCAGGTAGTAATGGCAGGCAAAGCGAATCGGTCGGCCCAACCCCGCGATCAGCACCGGTGCATCCAGAAAACTGCGGTGATTGCTCACCACCACCAGCGGGCCAGCAGGAACACGCTCCCCTCCCTCCACCCACACTTCCGTCTGGAAAAGGGTGAGCAACAACTGGGCCAGAGTCCTGGGGTCTGGAGGCCAAGAGAGAGCGGAATTGGCTGAGAACGCTGCGAAGGATCCCATCAATAGTCCACCCCGCGCCGCAGATCGGCCCCCTGCTCGGCATAGTGCTTGTGGCTCACCATTTCCGAGTGGACAGAGGCCAGCTCAAAGTAAGGTAAGGGGGCATGGCACCGCCCCGTGATGATGATCTCCGTGTCCCGCGGCTTGCGCAGCAAAGCCTGGACAATCGGCTCCACGTCCAGCAGCTCCAGATCCACTGTCGGGTTCAGCTCATCCAGGATGATGGTTTTGTACAGGCCAGAAGCGATGGCCGCCCGCGCCAACTCCCAGCCCCGCTCCGCTTCTACATAGTCGATTTCCTGTTGTTTGCCCCGCCAGACAATGGCATCCCGACCGCAGCGCTGGTGATCCACCAAATCGGGGTAGCTTTCCCGCAGGGCCCGAATGGCTGCATCCTCGGTGTAGCCCGTTCCCCCCTTCAGCCATTGCATGATCAGTACACGATGGGAGAGATCCTTACTGATGCCGCGCCCAATGGCTTGCAGAGCCCGACCCAGAGCGCTGGTGGATTTTCCCTTGCCGTTGCCGGTGTAGATCTCGATGCCGCTGCAAGGGGGTTGGC
>NZ_JANSIL010000022.1:0-53508 GCF_047462015.1 Synechococcus sp. R5-13
GCGGAATGCGCACAACTTCCCGCTGGATTTGGCGGCGGTGGAGGTAGCGCCTGCGGTGCGTGGCTGATGGTCTGACCTGACGCTTCAACAGCATTGGTGGATCCCCCAGCTTGGTCTGGGGGATTTTTTTGTTCTCTTTGCTGGGGTGATCTTTCCCAGAGCTTTTCTAGAGTTAAATTGGGGCCATTGCCTCTGTGACTTAGGGATATGGCAATCATTTCTTCTCGGGATACAGGCCAGAACGCTGAGGGCCCCAAGCGGCGGCAGCAAAAGTCTTCAGCCTGGAGAAAAGAAGGCAGAGAGTTGAGCTTTGCTGGGGAAAGGGGAGCGGATCCCTCTGCCCTGTTGCAGCCGCAAGCCCACCCTGGCGAAGCCCAGGAAGAATCCCTGCGCCCGCGCACCCTAGCGGAATATATTGGCCAGACGGAACTTAAAGAAGTGCTCTCCATTGCCATTGCGGCGGCCCGCGCTCGCCAAGAGCCTCTGGATCACCTGCTGTTCTACGGCCCGCCTGGTCTAGGCAAAACCACGGTGGCAGCAGTGCTGGCGGCAGAAATGGGATCCCAGTTCTACATGACCACCGCGCCGGCTTTGGAGAGCCCCCGCGACATTGCCGGGTATTTGGTGCGCTTGAAGCGGGGGGATGTGTTGTTTATTGACGAGATCCACCGCCTGCCCAAGGTTACAGAAGAATTGCTCTATCCGGCGATGGAGGATTTTCGTCTTGATATCACCATTGGCAAAGGTCGCTCTGCTCGCATCACCTCTCTGCCCTTGGAACGCTTTACCCTCATCGGGGCCACAACCCGCATTGGCGCCCTCACTTCTCCGCTGCGGGATCGCTTTGGCCACGTGCAACGGCTGCGCTTTTACGAGCCTCACGAGCTGGTGCAGATCGTGCTGCGCACGGCTCGCCTCTTAAATGTCTCCACCGATCCAGAAGGGGCTGCAGAGATCGCCCGCCGTTCTCGGGGCACGCCCCGCATTGCCAACCGCCTGTTCAAGCGGGTGCGAGATTACGCCCAGGTGCGAGGGGATGGCCACATTAGCCAAGAAGTGGCAGCAGCCGCTCTGGAGCTGTTCCAGGTGGATCCCATGGGTTTGGATTGGATCGATCGCAAGCTGCTGACGGTGCTGGTGGAGCAGTTCGGTGGAGGGCCAGTGGGCTTGGAGACGATGGCCGCGGTGACGGGTGAGGATCCCCAAACCATTGAAGAAGTGTATGAGCCTTATCTGCTGCAGATCGGCTACCTGCAGCGTACACCCCGTGGCCGAGTGGTCACTCCCGCTGCGCTACGGCATCTGGGCTATGAAGCCCAATCCCCCCTGCCTTTGTGGAGCTAACTCGTCTCTCCCCTCACCCCCGACCCCTCTCTCACAAGAAAGAGAGCAGTTGAGAGCCCCATCTAGCTACGGTCATTGCCCACAGGGCTGAAGCTGGGCACCACCAGCTCGCGGTTTTGCTTGGTAAGGCGACCGTACAGCTCCTGCGTGTTGGGGAAGTTGGCCGCCGGCAAGGTGGGGAAGCGGCGATAGGGCACCGTGTCCTCGCCGAAGAGATCCCGATACTCCTGGGTGTTCAGCAGGGCGCGCACAAAGGCTTTCACCCCCTGGGTGGCCAAGATCTGGTTGTACTTGCGGATCTCCTGCTGGTTGAGAGGCGCACGGCCCAGGAAGTGCTTGGTGCCCAGCTCGATCACCTTGGTGTTGGGATAGGGGGCATAGAACTCGGAGCGGTACAGCTCGGAACACCCCAGGGCCTCGATGAACTCCTTGACGGTGATCTCGCCGTTGCGCAGCTTGGACTCGGCAGAGCTGAGCTCGGCGCTGATGTTGTAGATGTCCATATCCCGCTCGAAGACCTGCCGGTAGGCGGCGCGGATGAGGTTGTTGACTTCCGCTTTGTTGGCCAGGCTGGTGAGCTTGAAGACAGGGATCTCTTGGCGTACCTTGGGCACCCCCTGCTGGGCCCGCCGCTGGATTTCCAGCTCGCCGGAAGGCATATCCCGAGGCTGACCCAACTTGACAAAGAGAGGGATGTCGTCGTCGGTGCGAATGGGCTTGGTTGCAACAGCCATGTCGCTGGATCCCGACCGCATCCGCCGCAACGCCAGACCGCCGGGGGTGAGGTAGCGCTCATAGGGCACGATATCTTCCCCGAAGACCTGCTGGTACTCCTCGCTGTCGAGGATGGCGTCCACGACGGCGTAGAACCCTTGCTTGGAGGCGATGTCAAATAGGCGGTTCATCTCCTGGCGCCCGTAGGTGGGTCGGCCCAGCAGCTTGCGGTGGATGAACTCGATGGCTTTGCAGACATACAAGCTGGACCAGTACTTGTTGCGGAAGAGATCCGACTTGGCCAGTTGGCGCACAAACTCTTTGACAGGAATTTCCCCCGACTCCAGCTTGATCTCCCAGCGGGTCAGCCGTTGGCCTTCGTAGGGCATGTAACCGTACACCTGCTGGTAGCAGGCGCGGATCACCGCTTGCGTCGAGACTTCGCTGCCAACAATCCCCGCCCGCACCCCCAGCCGCCGGCTGCGATCGCCGGGAGTTTGGGTGAGCTTGAAGACTTTGGGGCCAAGGCTACCGGGATCCCCCACTGCCTTGGGATTGGTGCGCTCGTTGGTCAGGGCAAAGCCGCGCCGGATGAGGATGCGCTTGACATCTTTGTTGAAGGGAGCAGGGCGAGCGCTGAGGGAACGGGTTTCCTTGGGGAAGATGGCCCCAAATTGGATCTCCAGCGGGTCATTGCCGGAGCCATAGGCATGCTGATCCGGCAGAGGCCGGTTGTAGCGGGCAAAGAGGGTAATGAACTGGGGCACCTTGCGGCGGGGGGCAGCGTAGGTGTAGAGGTCGAATTTGGCCCCCCAGTTGGCGCTGGTTTGCGCTTCTACCCCCAGCTTGCGCAGGTAGGGTACCGTCTCTTCGCCGAAGTAGTCTCCGTACTCGCGGCTATCCACCAGCGCGTCCACCAGGCCGGCCAGGCCCTTGCTGGAGACGATGGAGAAGTAGGTCTGCACTTCCTCGCGGGTTTCAGGGGCCCGGCCCAGGAAGTGGCGGAAGGCCAGCTCCACGACGCGGCTGTTGATGTAAGGCTCGTAAAACTGCTTGCGGTAGAGCTCCGATTTGCCCAGGCGGCGAATGAACTCCTTCATGGAGATCTCGCCGTTTTTCACCTTCGACTCCAGGTTGGAAAGCTTGAGGCCGTAGGCGCGGCGGATGTCCCGCTCAAACACCTGCCGGTAGGCGGCCTTGATGACTTCTTCCTTCTCGGCGTTGGACAGCCCCGGCTTCATGGCAAAAACGGGAACTTTTTCGGCAGCCAAGTTGTAGATCTGGGGTAGCTGCAGCCCTTGCAGAGGGATCCCGTCGGCGGTGCTGGCATTGCGCTGCCGCAGCTTGTCGGAAGGGGCGGGAGCGATGAACTCGCTCAGCAAAACATCGAAGTATTGGTTGATGATGGCAACCGCTTCGGCATCTTTGCGGAAGTAGCCAGCCGCTGCCCGCTTCATCTCTTGAATGGCGACAATGGTGGCCTCGGCGGAGCAGGCGTTTTCGATGATCTCCCGCAGGCCGCGGGTGTTGACGGCGATGATGCTGGGATCCCCGGCCACCAGGGCGTAGGTAACGTAGCGCAAAAACCAGCTCAGATCCCGCAGCGATTTGCGCATGTTGGCAGCTCCGTAGCGGGAGATGTTGATGGGGCGGAAATTGGGGGGAATCTCCACACCGCTGGCGCTAAAGATGTTGCGGATGGCCTCAATGAATCCGCCGGTGGATTCCACGTAGAAGGCAGTACCCAGCTTGAAGGCTTCTTTCTCGTCTTGGGTCGCTTCTGGCCGCTCCAGATAGGCCATGGGCGAGCCCCCTGTGAAGATGCGGTTGGCTGCCCGGCTGACGATGATTTCCGAATTGGCCGCAATGACCTCGGCAATCTCTAGCCGTTTCAGGCCGCTGGAGAAAAAGTCCTCGAGGCGATCCAGCTCGGTGCGTCCCAGATAGCGATCCTGCTGTTCCGCCTGGGAGATGGTCGATACAGGCACGGTTTGGTAGAGACGGGGGTTGGAAACGACTGCGCCAGCGGATACGTTGATACCCATCGATCTTTTAAACTCCGTTTTGATCGAAAAAACTGCCGACAAAGGCCGAGGACAGTGCCATCGAAGGGGGTGAAGAGGCTGACCCACGACTGGAGGAGCATCCCTCTCTGAGCTGAGAAGGATCGATGCCCGATCCCTGAGGGGGAAGCCAAGCCTAGAATACTAGGGGCACGGGCCCAGAGTGGGGAGGTTGTTGCAGTTTGTAACACTGTTTCTCATCCACAAAGACATGGCTCTCAACCCAGCTCTACCCTCCCATCTGTTGTCTTCCGCTTTTCTCCTTGAGGATTGGGAGCAGGGACATTACGAACGCGTTACCCAGGTTTTACAGCAACAGCTCGAGCAGGGATCCCCCTCTCCAGAGCTGTATTGGGAGCTGGGAGCCGCCTATCTCCTGCTGGGTCGGGAACTGGAGGCGCAGCTGGTGTGGCAAGAGGGCTTGGCGATGCTGCAAGCGGGGGGGGTGGCCGAATCCGAGGCCGTCTACCACCTGCTGAGGAGCTTGCAGGCTTTGGCGGAAAGCCTGTGGGAGAAGGGCCATTGGCCGCAGGCAGCAGCTCTGTATCGGCAGCTTCTGGAGTTGGGGGATGGACAGCTGGAGCCGTCTTCTGGCCAGGCTTTGGCTGCCCACCGCATTGGCCTGACCCAAGAGCGGAGCCGGCTGTGGAGCTCGGCAGCAGAGTGGTTTGAGCGGGCTTGCCAGCAGGATCCGACGGCGGCAGAGAGTTTTTGGCGCTGGGGCTTGGCCCTGATGAAGCTGGGCCGTTTGCGAGAGGCGATTTCCCCTCTGCAGGAGGCTGCGCGGCTGCGCCCTGAGTGGGGGGATCCCTGGGTACAGATGGGCCTGGCGTGGCTGGATCTGCAGGATCCAGTTCAGGCTGTGCGGTGTTTCCAGGCGGCTGAGGCGCGGGGCACCGGGACGGCGCAGCTCTACAGCTACTGGGCGGAAGCGGAAGTGCGGTTGGCTCACCCTGAGGCGGCTTGGGAGAAGGTTTGCCGAGCGGTGGCAGCGGAACGGAATTGGGTGCAGGCGTGGTGCGAGGGCAGTGGCAGAGAAAGCCCTCTGCGGTCTGGACTGGAGCAGGCATGCAGAGGGGAGGGCCCCGATTGCCTGCTGTACTCGGCTTGGCGGCAGCGTTGGGCTCCAGAAGGCGTTGCCCTTCAAGCGGACTCTTTTTCCCAGAACACCCCCCCTACAACCGACTTCTGGCCGGTGCCAACCCAAGGCTACCTCACCACCCGACAGTGGCATCAGGCCACGGGCGAAGGGGACTACCAACTGCTGGATCCAGGGGGGGTTCTCTGTCTAAAAGCGCCCCCTGCGGCTGATCCCGCCATTTTGCAAAAGTTGCGCCCGCAGCGCATCCCCTTGGCAGAGACCTTTGTCGCCCAGATCCCCCGAGGATCCGTCCACGTGGGCCACTATCCCCGCCACCTCTACGCCAGCTTTGCCAGCGGGGTGCTCACCCGCCGGGGAGAATTGCTCGCCGATCTATCCCTGAGCTTGCCGCCGCCGGAGTTCCTCGACTGGGACTACAGGCCAGATCACCTGCGACACCACCCCCTGCTGGGCTTGCCCCATCTCCCCCCACCGATCCCACTGGATGGCCCCGTTGCCCTTTTGCCCTTGGGGGCAGTTAATTACTTTCACTGGATGGTGGATATTCTGCCGGCCCTCGATATCCTGCAGCGGTCGGGCGCCCTGGAAAAGGACATCCCCATCTTGATCCACGGGTATCAAAGAAAGCCCTTTCAGGTGCAGAGCTTGGCTGCTTTGGGGATCCCAGCCGAGCGCATCCTCAGCTTTGAGCAGTTGGGGGGATCCCATCTGCAAGCCCAAAACCTGATCGTGCCCTCAGCAGGCGCTCCGGTGGGGTGCTTGACGCCTAGGGGATTGGAGGTGCTGCGGCAACTGGCCCAGCCGAGTTTCTCCATTGACCCCTTACAACCGCGGCGAATTTACATCAGCCGTCGCTCTGCCCGCTGGCGGCGGGTGATCAACGAAGCGGAGGTGCTGGCCTGCTTGCGCCCCTGGGGATTTGTACCGGTGCAGATGGAAACCCTCTCTCTTCCCGAGCAAATAGCCCTGATGCAGGGGGCAGAGGCGGTGATCGGGATCCACGGGGCGGGCCTGACCAACCTCGCCTTTTGTCCACCCGGCACCACCGTCATCGAGATCTTGCCCAGCAATGCAGTGCTTCCCTATTTTTGGAGTATTGCTCAGGTGGCAGGGTTAAGGTATTTCCCCTTGGTGGCGCCTGTTTGCAATCCGGCTTTGGTGGCTCTTCTTTCCAGCCCCGATTTGGATCGAGAAGATGCCTGGGTTCGGATCCCGGACTTGCTGAATGTGCTGGAACAGACAGGGATCAGGGGATAATGGGATCGGAGGGACTCGAACCCTCACGTTCTTGAGGAACAACGGATTTTAAGTCCGTAGCGTCTACCATTCCGCCACGATCCCAATCTGTCGGCAATAGCCGTACTACTCTACCAAACTGCTTGCCTTGGGGGGGCAAGTCTTTAAGTTGGTTCACCCAGCCCTGCAGTGGAGGGTATGAAGTAGGGGATTGCTGCCCCTGCTGATGGGATCCCTGCTGTGCCCGCTGGCTTGAAGCTCCTACAACTTCTCTTTCAAAAAAACGTTGGCCACCCAGATCCCCACCACCGCCAAGGCGGCCATCCCATAAAAGGTATAGCTATAGCTGCCCAGCCTATCGCGAATTTGCCCCGCGATCATCGTTCCCACCAAGGCCCCAACTCCATAGGCGGTAAACACAATGCCGTAGTTCTGGGCGTAGCGTTCGGGATCAAACAAGCGCAGGGTCAGGGCGGGAGCCATGGCCAGCCACCCCCCCAGGCAAAACCAAAGCAAGGAAAAAGTTACCCAGTAGGCCAGAAGGGATCCCTGAGGAGGCAGGAGCATTAGCCCACAGGCCAGCAGGATCAGCCCATAGGAGCCCGTAGTGACCTGATGGGGATGTAATCGATCGGCCAACCAGCCAAACAGAGGACGGCTGAGCCCGTTGAAAAGGGCGAAGAGAGCCACGCTGTTGGCAGCCGCAGTGGGATCCAGGCCGATCAGCTCTTCCCCCACGGGGCCGGAAATCCCAATGGCGCTTAAACCAACCAGGGTGCCGATGGCATAGCAGATCCACAGGCCATAGAAGGAGGGGTTCCTCAGCAGAGGGAGAGAGCGCCGAGAAGTCAACGGAGAGCGATCTGGGCCATTCGTGGATTTTCTTGGAAAAGATGAGGAAGGGATCCAATCGGGGGGAGGAAATCTCAGTTGGGTTGCGATCCCCAAGATCACTGCCGCGAAGAGGATCCCCAAAATCAGCAGCGTAGGTCGAACCCCCAGCGCCTCGATCAAGCGGTTGGCTAGAGGAGCAGTGAGCAGGGGGGATAGGCCAAAGCCGATAATGGTGGACCCCACCGCCAATCCCTTGCGATCCGGGAACCAACGGGCTGCCACGGCCATTGGCACTCCATAGGCTATTCCCACACCGCTGCCGGCAATGACTCCATAGCAGAGGGCAATCCACCCAATGGAGGGGGCGAAGCTGGCCAGCCCATAGCCCAGGCCCACCAAGCTGCCCCCCAGAGCCAGTACTCGGCGGGATCCCCAGCGGGGGATGACAAACCCTGTGATGGGCATGAGGGTAGCGTAGAACACGAGGGCAACCGTGTAGGGCAGCAGGCTCTCACTGGCCCCAATCCCCAGCTCTGTTTCCAGAGGCTTGCGGAAAATGCTCCAGGAATAGACGGTTCCCAGGCAAAGAAGAACCAGGAGCCCCAGGAGGATAAAAAGCCATCTCCCCATATGGGCCGGTTGTCCATACAAAGTAACGGGGAATCCAACCCTTTTCATGGGTATCTAGAGCTTGTTGGAGCTGAGTTCAACCCATTCTCTCAGCCCTTTCGGGGATAGGCCAACAGAATTTTTAGCCAACCGTTGGCTAGAGGCGTTTGGCCTCTACCGTCCTGGGCAGAGACAAAGGCTCCGGCAGCTCCGGGATGGACAATTCCCAACCGTTGCTCAAGGTGAAAATGGTTTCCCCGGCCTCTGAACGGGTGGCCACAACCGATTCTTCCAGATCTTTTTTGGGAACGTAGACCATCAAATGCCCGTAGGCACTTTCGTGCAGGATGACTTTCATAGCCCTTTCTCCACAAGTTCCAGCTCTTGGGCACGGCACCCCACCACCAAGCCTTTGGCCAAGCAGTGGACGGCATAGACGTAAAACCGTTGTAGAAAGGTGCCAATGGAAATCACGTAACCTTCGTCGCCGGGAACGGCTAAGATTTTTCCCACCGGCTGGCCGAAGAAGGTGCCATCGTTGCGGATGACCTTACGGATGCGGACTTTGTCGCCCAGCTCAAATTGGGGAGGGCGATCCAGCTCCAGTTCGTCGCTCATGGGGTACCTCCTGTGATTTCTGCCAACACTCGACAAAGCTCTTGGCGGGTTAGGCTGCGGCCTACTTGGCGTGCCCGTCGAGACACGGCTGCCAAAATGGCCTGAGATTTGGAAGTTTCCTTTCCGGACAAGCGGTTAGACAACATCGGGATGGCTTTCCTCTGGGATGGGTTCTGGAGTGTGTTGCGCCCATTGCGTCAGCGTTGCGCGGCAATAACGGGCCAGTTCCGCCGGTGGGATCGGATGTTTGCAGTGGGTGACGTGCTGCCGCACCTGTTCCAGGAGCTTTTCCAGTTGGCCAGGTGGGATCTGCTCGACAGGGATCCCGTGTTCCTTGAGGATCTGGAGCAGCAAATGCCTGCCGGAGTGTTTGCCCAACACCAGCCGCCGCTGGCCGCCCACGGCTTCTGGTGGGAAAGGCTCATAGGTCTGGGGATCCCGTAGCACCCCTGCAGCGTGAATGCCCGACTCGTGGGCAAAGGCGTTGTCACCGACGATGGCCTTCCAGGGAGGTAGGGGAGCACCGCTGGCCCGCGCCACCTGTTGAGACAGCTCCCGCAAACGGCGGGTATCCACCCCAACATCGATCCCCAAGGTGTAGCGCAAAGCCATCACCACCTCTTCCAGGGGGGCATTGCCGGCCCGTTCCCCCAGGCCGTTGACGGTGGTGTTCACCGACTGAGCGCCGGCGCGGATCCCGGCTAAGGCATTGGCAGTGGCCATGCCCAGGTCGTTGTGGGTATGCATCTCCACAGGGATATCGATGGCCCGCACCAGACGGCGAATCTGCTTGTAGGTGCTAAAAGGATCCAAAACGCCCACCGTATCGCAGTAGCGGAAGCGCCGACAGCCCCAGCTTTGGGCCATTTGGGCCAACTCGATCACCTGCTCCAGGGGGGTGCGGCTGGCATCTTCTGCCCCCACCGAGACCCACAGCCCTTGCTCCAAGGCCATCTCCACGCATTGGCGCAACTGTCGCAGCAGCCGAGGGCGATCCCCTTGGAACTTAGCGGCCATTTGCCGATCCGAGACCGGCACGGAGATGTGGATCCGCTTGAGGCCGCAACGAATAGAGGCGAGGATATCGCTGGGCACAGCCCGGTTCCAGCCCAGCAGCTGAGCCCGCAGCCCCAGGCTGAGCATGGCGCGAATGGCTTCCGTTTCCACAGCGCCCATGGCCGGGATCCCCACCTCAATTTCGGGTACGCCAATGGCATCCAAGAGGGCGGCAATGGAGATCTTCTCGGGGATTTGGAAGGCTACCCCTGCTGCTTGCTCCCCATCGCGCAGGGTGGTGTCGTTGATGGTAACAGAGGAATTCATGGGATCCATCCTCCAAGACCTACGGCCTGACAAGGCAACCGGCTGGCCGTCGATGGTGCTTCGCACCGCTGGCGCGACCCTGGGTGCGTCAGGGCAATACCGTCCAGGATAGGAAGCTCAACCGAAGTTCTGGCAGAATTCATCAGATTTCTGTAAGGCTTGGCTGTTCCTCCTGGCGGTTTTGGAGCAGGGGATCCTTGACAAAGTCCGACAAAGTCCGGCCTTTGGGATCCCGCTGCTCTGGCCATCAACGAATTAAGTCGAAGGAGATGTCGGTTTTGCCGGGGATGATGCTGCGCCGATCGGCCTCATCCAGAAGGGTGTTGACCAGCCAGTTAAGGAGGTTGAGCGCCCCCACATAGCCATAGGTGGGATAGCGGTGCAGATGGTGGCGGTCGAAGATGGGGTAGCCGATGCGCACCAAAGGCGTGCCCGTATCCCGCCATAGGTATTTGCCGTAGGAATTGCCGATCAGCAGATCCACCGGCTCGGTGAACATCAGAGAGCGCAGATGCCAGAGATCCTTGCCCCCCCAGACGGTTGCCCCCTGTCCATAGGGACTGGAGGCCAGCAGTGCCCGCGCCTCGGCTTCGAACTCCTCGTTGCTGTTGGTCACCACCACATGGATCGG
This sequence comes from Synechococcus sp. R5-13, assembly GCF_047462015.1. Classification (NCBI taxonomy): domain Bacteria; kingdom Bacillati; phylum Cyanobacteriota; class Cyanophyceae; order Synechococcales; family Synechococcaceae; genus Synechococcus; species Synechococcus sp. R5-13. The sequence goes on from NZ_JANSIL010000022.1 coordinate 10,475, forward strand.
CTCCGCTCCCAGCTCCAGCAACAGGCTGAGCAAGCCCATCACCAGATCCGGATCCCCATACAGGGCTACCCGCTTGCCGTGGATCCACGCTTGGGAGTCCGTGAAAGCATCCACCGCCCGGCCCCGTTCGATCTCCAGCTCGGCGGGAATGGGCTTGCCCGTTAACTGGGATAGCTGCATCAAAAACTCATCCGTGCCCCGAATGCCCACTGGCCGCGCCGTCAGGGTGGGCCGACCCGAGGCCTCTGCTAGAAACTCCAGGGTCTTGGGCGTGGTGTAGCGCTGGAAGGAAAAAGTAGCCTCGGCGTTGAGGCATTGGGCAGCCGCCTCCAAAGGGGTTCCTCCGGGATACATGTGGAAAGTGCCGTCGTTGGGCGAATCCAAATAGTCGGAGTTGTCCGCCAGCAAAGTCAGCGGGATCCCAAATAAGCCGAAGATGCGCTTGATCTCCCGCAAGTTGCCCATGTAGGTATCGAAGCCAGGGATGACGTTGATGTAGCCATTGCTACCCGTGCGGCCCACCGGCTCGGTGAGGGTGCTGAGAATGGCCTTGAGCATGTTGTCATAGCCGGTGATGTGGGATCCCACAAAGCTTGGCGTGTGGGCATAGGGCACCGGGAAGTCGCGGGAAATCACTCCCTCATTTCTGGCCGTGGTGATGAAGGCCCCCAGGTCATCCCCGATCACCTCCGCCATGCAGGTGGTGCACACGGCGATCATCTTGGGCTTGTAGAGGGCGTAGGCATTTTCCAGTCCCTCGATTAGGTTTTTGAGGCCGCCAAACACCGCCGCATCTTCCGTCATCGAGGTGGAGACCGCCGAAAAGGGCTCCTTAAAGTGGCGGGTGAGATGGGTGCGAAAATAGGCCACACACCCCTGGGATCCATGGACAAAGGGCAAAGTTCCCTCAAAGCCGACAGCGGCGAAGATGGCCCCCAAGGGTTGGCAGGCTTTGGCAGGGTTTATCGTCAAAGCTTCCCGCTGAAAGTTTTTCTCCCGGTATTCCCAAGATTTTGTCCATTCGGCCACCCGGGCCACTTCTTCCGGGGAAGGGAGATCTTCAAAGGTTTGCTTGCACTGCAGAAGCGCCTGATATTCCGGATCTTGAAACAGGCGGGCATGATCTTTGATGTCTTGGATATCTTGCGGCATGGTCGGTCTCCTAATGAGGGGCAGGGGAAGGAAGGGCCGTTCGCGTCTGGGATCCCGGCGGCAAGCTAAGACTTCCAGGGGGCTTTGACCAGATCCCAGGTGGGGCTATTCAAAGCCAAATCCATATCGCGAGCGAACACGGCAAAGCCGTCGTAGCCGTGGTAGGGGCCGGAGTAGTCCCAAGAGTGCATCTGGCGGAAGGGCAAAGCCATCTTTTGAAAGACGTACTTCTCCTTGATGCCGGAGGCGATGAGATCTGGCTTCAACCTCTTGGCAAATTCTTCAAACTCGTAGGCGGACACGTCATCGTAGATGAGGGTGCCGTCGTCGATGTACTGGGTGGTGCGCTTGTAGTCGTCGCCGTGGCCGAATTCGTAGCCGGTGGCAATCACCTCCATGCCCAGCTCCCGGAAGGCCGGGATGACGTGGCGGGGCCGCAGTCCGCCCACCATCAGCATCACCCGTTTGCCCTCGAGGCGGGGACGGTACTTGGCAATGATGGCCTCGCTCTGGGGCTTGTACTTGGCGATCACCTGCTCCGCCTTGGCCTGGATGGTCTCGTCAAACCGCTGGGCGATGGCCCGCAGCGACTTGGCAATTTGGGTAGGGCCAAAGAAGTTGAACTCCAGCCAGGGGATCCCGTAGGTTTCCTCCATGTGGCGGCAGATGTAGTTCATGGAGCGGTAGCAGTGGATGAGATTCAGCTTTACCCGGGGGGCAAGCAACATCTCGTTCCAGGTGCCATCGCCGGAGAACTGGGTCACCACCCGCAGGCCCATCTCTTCCAGCAAAATCCGGGAAGACCAGGCGTCGCCGCCGATGTTGTAGTCCCCAATCAGGGCCACATCATAAGGGCCGGGCTCAAAGTTGAGGGATCCCTCCTTGGCTTTCTTGTCGGCAATGGGCAGAACCCAGTCCCGCACCGTATCGTTGGCGATGTGGTGGCCCAGGGACTGGGAGACCCCCCGAAAGCCTTCGCAGCGCACCGGTACCACCGGCTTGCCAATTTCTTTGGAAACTCTCTTGGCCACTGCCTCGATGTCATCCCCGATCAAGCCGACGGGGCATTCGGACTGGATGGTAATGCCTTTGGCCAAGGGGAAGAGTTCGCTGGCTTCTACCAAGAGTTTGGCCAGTTTTTTGTCCCCCCCGAACACCACATCTCGCTCCTGGAAATCGGAGGTGAACTGCATGGTGCCGAAGGTGTTCACCCCGGTGATTCCCACGTAGTAATTGCGCCGTCCCGACCAGGAGTAGTAGCCGCAGCCCACGGGGCCGTGGCTGAGGTGGATCATGTCTTTGACCGGCCCCCACACCACTCCTTTGGAACCGGCGTAAGCACAGCCGCGGGTGGTCATGACGCCGGGGATGGATTTAATGTTAGATTTTACTCCGCAATCTGCTTTGCCCTCGTCATAGACGTTGAGGTGCTTAGCTCTCTTTTTCTGAGCTTTTTCGGGGTAGGTTTCCAGAACCTCCGTTACGATTTTCCGGGTTTCCTCTTTGAGGGTACTTTTCAGAGTAGTCATGAGAACCTCAGCTATTGGGTGTCATGGATAAAAGCCACAGTGCGAAGGGGGGCTGAGGGAGGAAACCAGCTACCCCCAGCCCGTCTTTTCGGGGATCAGACAGGGGCCAACTCTTTTTCGGTTTTGCCGATGAGGTGGGCGATTTTCTGGTCGTCGTCCAAAACGCCGAACTCTATCAACAACTGCTCCAGCTCATCCATAGAGATGGGGGTGGGGATCCTCAGATCCGTGTTGTTGATGATCTTTTTGGCCAAGGCCCGATACTCGTCAGCTTGGTTGCAGTCGGGGGAGTACTCGATCACCGTCATGCGGCGCAATTCTGCGTGCTGAACCACATTGTCGCGGGGGATGAAATGCAGCATTTTGGTGTTGAGCTTTTCGGCCAGAGCTTCGATCAGCTCGATCTCGCGATCCACTTTGCGGCTGTTGCAGATCAAGCCACCCAAGCGCACGCCGCCAGAGTAGGCGTATTTCAGCACGCCGCGGGCGATGTTGTTGGCCGCATACATGGCCATCATTTCGCCGGAGCAAACAATGTAGATCTCTTGGGCCTTGCCCTCCCGAATGGGCATGGCAAAACCGCCGCAGACCACGTCCCCCAGCACGTCGTAGCAGACAAAGTCCAGATCCTCGTAGGCACCGTTTTCTTCCAAGAAATTGATGGCGGTGATGATGCCTCGTCCGGCACAGCCAACACCAGGCTCGGGGCCACCGGATTCCACGCAGCGCACCCCTCGGTAGCCGGTGAGCACCACTTCTTCCAGCTCCACGTCTTCTACGGATCCCCGCTCAGCCGCCAGGTGAAGGACGGTGGTCTGGGCTTTGCAGTGCAACATGAGGCGGGTGGAATCGGCCTTCGGGTCGCAGCCGACGATCATGATCCGCTGTCCCAATTCGGCCATACCGGCAACGGTATTCTGACAGGTGGTGGATTTGCCGATACCGCCTTTGCCGTAGAATGCAATTTGTCTCATGGTTCAGTTCTCCTAATGAAGACTTGAGGAAAAACTTGAGGGCGACTTAAGGGTTAGAAATCTCTTGCCAATGGGCGCAACTGGTCGCATTAGCGAGACGGGATCCTTACTGCAAAGGATTTCAGCTCGCGGGAAGGCAGCCTTGGATCCCTTGGAATCCAAAAGCAAACCGGTTGAACGGTGGGGCCCTCCCGAATCGAGGCAGGAGATGGGGGAAGCGACGGGGAGTAACAGTGGGGCAGATCATAGGGCTCTCAGGCTTATCGAGAATGGGGAACTAGAGGGCATGCACGGTTAAGGTGGGCCACACCTGTTCTTGCAGGCGGGTTTCGATGAGCAACCGCAGGGTGTTTTGCTGGCTGGGGCAGGTGGTGCAGGATCCCTTGAGGCGCACCCACACCTGATCCCCTTCCAGGTCGTAAAGCTCCACATCGCCGCCATCGGCCAACAGCAGCGGGCGAACTTCCTCCTCCAGGACGGCCTGAATGCGGGCGATCTTTTGCAAGGTGGTGAGGGGAGAGGGAGCAGCGGGAGAGGGCTCTGTCTGGTTTTGGGAGTTCCCTTTTGAATTTCTTGAATCTTCTGAAGGGATCGTGTCGGTCTCGGCCAGAACAGCGGCAATCAGGTCTTCAATCTGGGCCAGGCAGGAACCACAGCCACCACCCGCTTTGCTGTAGGCTGTTACTTCCTCAGCGGAGGTGAGGTGGTTTTCCCGGATCAAGCGGCGGATCTTTTGCTCGCTGACGCCAAAGCAGGAGCAGACCAAAGCGCTGTCATCATCCGTGTGGTCAGGCAGAGGAAGGCCGCGATAGCTGTAGATGGCTGCCTCCAGAGCCTCTTGCCCCATCACCGAGCAGTGCATCTTGGCGGGGGGCAGGCCGCCTAGGTAGTCAGCGATTTGGCGGTTGTCGATCCGCAGGGCTTCATCCAGAGTGAGGCCGGTGATCAGCTCCGTCAGGGCCGAGGAAGAGGCAATGGCGCTGGTGCAGCCGAAGGTTTGGAAGCTGGCAGCTAAAATCCGCTCGCTAGCCTCGTCCACCTTTAAGTAGAGCCGCAGGGCATCGCCACAGGTGATGCTGCCCACTTCTCCCACCACCACCCGAACACCAGGCTCGGAGCTGGGATCCATTGCCCCTTGGTTTTTGGGGTGGTAGAAGAGTTCCAAAACTTTTTCGCTGTAGTCCCACATGGCTGGATCCTGAGTTGAGGATGCTAACGGTCGAGCGAAGATGAGTTTGAGCCGGGCGGTCAGCGGTGAGCCAGTTCCCGCTCCTGCTGTTGCAGCCAGTCTTCCGCCTCGTGGCTGAAGGGGGAGATGGCCCGCAAATGCTCGATGATCCCCGGCAAAACCTCCAGCACCCGCTCCACCTCTGCCGGCTGGGTAAAGCGAGAGAGGCTGAAGCGGATCGAGCCGTGCAAAACGGTGTAGGGCAGGCGCATGGCCCGCAGCACATGGGAGGGTTCCAGGGATCCCGAGGTGCAGGCGGAGCCGGAGGAGGCGCAGATGCCGTATTTGTTCAGCCAGAAGAGGATCGCCTCCCCTTCCACGAACTTGAAGCCCAGGTTGGTGGTGTTGGGCAGCCGCCGGGTGGGGTGGCCGTTAACCTGGATATCCGGGATCCGCTGCAGCAAGCCCTGCTCCAGGTGATCCCGCAGCAGCCGCTCATGGGGATCCCCCAGGTGGGCTTGGGCCAGCTCAGCCGCTTTGCCCAGGGCGATGATGCCCGGCACATTTTCCGTCCCGGCGCGGCGGCCTCGCTCCTGATGCCCTCCCAGCAGCAACGGACGGAAGCGCAAGCCCCGCCGCACATAGAGAGCGCCGATCCCCTTGGGGGCATGCAGCTTGTGCCCGGAAAGGGTGAGGAGATCCACCGGCAGGCGCTGCAGATCGAGAGGGATTTTGCCCACCGCCTGCACTGCGTCCACATGGACAACAGCCCCATAGCTGCGAGCCAGGGATCCCACCGCCTCGATGGGGAAAAGCACGCCCGTCTCGTTGTTGGCGGCCATGCAGCTCACCAGGGCAGTATCGCCGGTCAGGGCTGCTTCCAACTCCAGCAAGTCCAGGCAGCCTTGCTCATCCACCGAGAGGTAGGTGACGCGGTAGCCTTGTTTTTCCAGGTGCTTGCAGACGTTGAGCACCGAGGCGTGCTCTACCTGCGTGGTGATGAGGTGGCGCTTCTGGGGTTGGGCTGCCAAGGCTGCATAAATGGCCGTGGTGTTGCCTTCGGTGCCGCCACTGGTGAAGACGATCTCCGTCGGGTCGGCTCCCAGAAGGGCTGCCACCTGTTCGCGGGCTTGGTTGAGGGCACGCCCCACCTGGCCGCCAAAACTGTGCATCGAGGAGGGGTTACCGTAGAAGGTCTGCAAATAGGGCAGCATCGCCTCCAGAACCAGGGGATCCACAGCGGTGGTGGCGTTGTTGTCCAGGTAGATCACAGGGTTCATACAGGCTCCGAATCGATACAAGGTAGGGGTTGGGCAACGTTAAACGGCTTGCGGAGCGTGGGAATGGCACTGCTTTGGGCAAATGCGGGCGCAAGCCTGACAGCCGATGCAGAGGGCGGCATTGAGGATGGTCATCACTTTGCGCTCACTTTCTTCTTCCTCTTCGTTGTCGACAAACTCGCCGTCTTCGTTGAGGGCTCTGAGGGCAAACACACCCCGGCCACAGACTTTGAGGCAACGGCTACAGCCGAGGCAGCGGCTGATATCCAGGCTTTCGATAAACTGTGGGATCCAGGGCAGTCCGCCTTTGGTGAGAGCAGTTACAGTAGCCATGGCCAAGCTCCAAAGCGAGATTTTTAGGATCGGGGAGATTTGCTGTCCAAGGTCTGGTTGACCAACCAGGTGCGGTAAAACTTGAGGGCCACCGTTTCGATGAGGTCGTAGTCTTCCACCACTTCGATGCCGGCCTCGCGAATACGCTTCATGGGGCAATCGCCGATCTTGGAGACCAGCACGGCTCGGCAATCCCTGATGAGATCCAGGATTTGCTCTAGGTTGTTGTCCTCCCCGGATCCCCCGTGGCAGTACTGCGGGATCTTGCGGTGGCCGACAAACTGCGCCCCACGGGCGTTGACCTCGTAGATCAAAAACTCCCGCGCATGGCCGAAGTGGCGATTGACCAAGCCACCGCCTTTGCTGGCCACGGCCACCAGGATGGAGGGGCTGTCGGGAGGCAGGTCGGCTGTCCAGTGGGTCGGGGCTGCCTGCTGCTGAGCTTGCAGTTGGGCAATGCTTGCCTGTACCTGGCGGCGTTTTTCGGGGTCGTACTCGGGGGTCATCTGCATAAAGCGCTCCTTGGTGAACTCTTGGCTGCGGTCTTCCCCCAGAAGGCCCACCGCGTCCGCCCGACACTGGCGACAGTGGCGCATCATCCGCATGTTGCCGGAGCACCGATCTTGCAGGGCTTTCAACTCCTGAGGGGTGGGGCCCCGCTGGCCGATAAGGCCGAAGTAGGTGCCGTGTTCAGGCGCCGAGATCAGGGGCATGATGTTGTGCAAGAAAGCCCCTTTCTCCTGGATCACCCGGTTCACTTCCAAGAGGTGGGTGTCGTTGATGCCGGGAATGAGAACGGAGTTGACTTTGCAGAGGATGTCTGCCTCCCGCAGCAGATCCAGGCTTTCCATCTGCCGTTCGTGCAGGATGCGGGCTGCCTCCACCCCTCGAATGCGCTTGCGTCGCCAGCGGATCCAGGGGTAGATCCTGGCTCCGATCTCCGGATCCACCATGTTGATGGTCAGGGTGACGTGGTCAATGTTCAGCCGTTTGATCTCGTCGATGTAGTCCGGCAACATCAGGCCGTTGGTGGAAAGGCAGAGCTTGAGATCCGGAGCTTTCTCGGCAATGCGGGCAAAGGTCTCGAAGGTTTGCTTGGGGTTGGCCAAGGGATCCCCAGGCCCAGCAATGCCCACCACCGTCAGTTGCGGGATCTTGCCGGCAATCACCAGCACTTTGTGGGCGGCTTCCGCCGGGGTAAGCAGCTCGCTGACCACACCGGGCCGGCTCTCGTTGGCACAGTCGAACTTGCGGTTGCAGTAGTTGCACTGGATGTTGCAGGCGGGGGCTACCGCCACGTGCATGCGGGCGTAGTGATGGTGAGCTGCTTCGCTGTAGCAGGGATGGGTGGCGATGCGTTGCTGCAGATGAGGGGGGAGAGCCTGGCGGGGGCTGCTGCTGCAAGCGCAGGCCGATGGGGAAGGGGATCCCTGGCGGGGCGGAGTTGAAAGGGGCGGCATAGTGGGGTCAACCAGGGGATAGAACGTTACTGGCGGTTATATCAACCGCCCTCTGCCCGCTCCGTTGCACTCAGCCCGGTAGAACTGATCGAGTTTATTGGCTTTGTACTCAAGACCTGCAAAGCCTGATGGCAGGCCAAATCCAACTTTTTTTAGGGGTCAAGGGTCTGGTTTTTCAAGGCCGGGGATGCCGTATTTTGACCCAAAGGGGCGGGGGATCCGGCTGTGGGGAGGATCCCCGGAATCCCTGATTCGACAAGGGCTTGGGGCAATGCTTAAGAAATACTAAAAATCTGCTCAGATGCACTCAAGCGCCGCAGCCTCGGCTGCGTTTTGCATCAATTGCTACGATTTAATATCGTATCAGCCCAAAAGTGTATTGAAAATAGCCGTTTGAGTTTGAGGAAAGATCCCCCTGGGGCAAAGTCCTCGCCAAGGAAGTGAAGACTATTGCGGCGGCAGGCCGTCGGACTTTCTTGTTGTGACAGGGGGGATGTACTCGCTCAAATACCCATACCCTTCCCCGAAAATACCGGATCCCTGCAGGCAAAAGACTCAACCCCCTATCCCCAGAAAAACTTTTTTTGCGCTCTGGGCCAAGCTTCCAGGGCTTGAGTACATCAGCAATAACTCAATCAGTCCTGATCGCCCGCTGCCAAGCCTGAGCCCCTGCAGCCGCTTGCTATAAGCGGGGGATATAAGCGGGGGAACAGAACCCCAACGGTTCTGCCCCTCTGTTGAGACTCGCCCCCTGCTTCCCAACCGGTGAGCTTATGTCCCCCCTTGTTTCTCCCCCACCGAAAACGGCTGAAGTGCTGCAGGTGCCCCGTTGCGATCGCTGGCGGATTCTCTACCGTCTGCAAGAGCTGGATTTGACCTGTGGCTGTACCCCGACCGGCCAACTGTGGGTGATGATTCGCACCCCCACCGAAGCCCTCCTCGTCCACAGTGTGCTCCGCCTTTTCACCCTCAACCGCTCTGGCTGGCTGAGTTGGTTGGATCGCTGCTGGTCTCTCCAGACCTGGGATCCCCCTGAGAGATCTGCAGGAGGGGATGACCACCCCTGAACCTCTGCCGTTTGCCTTCTTGCTTCTCCTGTTCACCTCGTTTTGGTAGCGCCAATGACCACTCCATCCCCCTCAACTCACTCCTTCCAACAAGTCCGAGACAACCCCGTTCACCTGGGACGGGAGATCACGGTTCCCATCTGCGAGGGCCTCAACCTGGCTTGGGCCAGTCTTCAGGGGCTGTATTTGCAGTATCTGAAGCACCATCTGGTTGTCGAAGGAGCAGAGTTCTACTCAATTCATCAATTTTTCAACGAAAGTCTACAGGAAGTTCAGAACCACGCCCATGAGGTGGGGGAGCGCCTGAACGGCCTGGGTGGGATCCCGGCCTCCAGCTTTGCCAAGCTGGCGGAGCTGTGCTGCTTCAGCCCAGAAGGGGACGATGCGTTGGCTGTGCGGCCCATGCTGGAAGCGGATTTGCGGGCCGAGCAAAGCCTAATCGATCTGCTGCGTCGCCAGGCGGCTCTGGCGGAAAGTGTTGGGGATCGCGCCACCCGTCACCTCTACGAGCAGATTTTGCTGCGGACGGAAGAACGGGCCTTTCACCTGGCCCACTTTCTGGCTGCCGACAGCTTGGTTTTGGGCTTGTCCCCATCCTAGCTTGCCCATCTACGCCCACCCCTCGTTTTGGGAGACTCTGCCATGCTTACCCCCGATCGGGCGCCGCTGCTGCAGTTTTTGCAAGTTGAGCTTGGGATCCCGGAATCCGCCCTCACCTTCGCCCTGAAACGGCATGGGTGTGAACAGGGCCCTTTGCCCATGATTCTTTGGCATTACGGGCTGATTTCCTTGGAGCAACTGGAGCAGATTTTTGAATGGTGTGCTCCCCCTCCTCTTGTTACCAATTCTACCCATTCGGAGGTTTAAGCCATGACTTATCCCTACCCTTCTCTTCCCTTTCCCAGAGTCGGCAACCCTTTGGGATGGCTCGGCCTGGTTTTGAACTCAATTTTCAGATCCGCCCTGAAGTGGCCGCGCCGCTGGCTCAACAGCATTGAAATTCGGGGATCCCGGCAGGCCCGTTGGATTTGCCGTTTGATCCCGGCTTCCTGTCCCTTTGAGCGGGATATCCGACTGGGATCCCGCACCGTCCACATTCCGGCCCTCTGTCGCATCAACCCCCTCTACGAGGAGATCATCGCCCTGCGGCTACGGGCGGCGGCTTATCTGGCCGAAGCTGCGGCTCAACCCCAGCCCCCCTCTTCTCAGGAGATCCCATCATGCCTTTGATCAGCCGGACTAAAGTGGCGGAGCTGCTCAACGAGACCGCCTGCGAGCACAACCACAAGAAAGACGGCAAAGGCAAAAACAAAGTCTGTGCCGAGCAAGCCAAGCCAGGAGGAGCGCAGGGAGGCTGTGCCTTTGACGGGGCTTCGATTGCCCTGGTGCCGATCGCCGATGCCGCCCATCTAGTACATGGGCCAATCGCCTGCAGCGGCAACTCTTGGGGGACGCGGGGCAGCCTCTCTTCTGGCCCCCAGCTTTATCGGGTGGGCTTCACCACCGATCTGAGCGAGAACGAGATCATCTTCGGTGGGGAGGAAAAGCTGTTCCAGGCCATCCTTGACTTGCAGGCCAAATACCAGCCTGCCGCCATTTTTGTCTATCTCACTTGTGTAACTGCCCTCATTGGCGACGATGTGGAGGCCGTGTGTCAGCGGGCCAGCCGCCAGCTTGGGATCCCGGTCATTCCGGTGAATGCGCCCGGCTTTGTGGGCAGCAAAAACCTAGGCAACCGTCTGGCCGGAGAAGCCCTGCTGGACTATGTTATCGGCACCGCCTCCCCGGAGTACACCACTCCCCGCGACATTAACCTCATCGGCGAGTACAACATTGCCGGCGAGCTGTGGGATGTCTTGCCTCTGTTTGACGAGCTGGGGATCCGCATCTTGGCCAAGATCACCGGCGATGGCCGCTACCGCGAGATCTGTACCGCCCACCGGGCCAAGCTGAACGTCCTCATCTGCGCCAAAGCCCTGCTCAATGTGGGCCGCAAGATGCAGGAGCGCTACGGGATCCCCTACATTGAGGCTTCCTTTTACGGGCTGCAGGAGATGAACCACTGCCTACGGGCCATTGCCCAAGGGCTGAAGGATCCGCAACTGCAGGAGCGTACCGAGGCCCTCATCGAGCGGGAAACTCGCGCCACCGAGGCGGCTTTGGCCCCCTACCGGCAGCGGCTGGCGGGCAAACGAGTTGTCCTTTATACCGGCGGGGTGAAAAGTTGGTCGATCATCTCCGCCGCTCGAGATCTGGGGATGCAGGTAACGGCCACCAGCACCCGCAAAAGCACCGAAGAAGACAAAGCCCGCATCCGCGAGCTGCTTGGCCAAGAGGGCATTCTCCTGGACAAGGGCAGCCCCCAAGAGCTGCTCCAAGTGGTGAGGCGCACGAAGGCGGACTTGCTCATCGCCGGCGGACGCAACCAGTACACCGCCCTCAAGGCCCGCATCCCCTTTCTGGACATCAACCAGGAGCGGCACCATGCCTATGCCGGCTATCGCGGCCTGGTGAACTTGGCGCGGGAGATCGATGCCGCTCTCCACAGCCCCATCTGGGAGCAGTTGCGACGGCCTGCCCCCTGGGAGACTCCAGCCGAAGAGGAGGTGGGATAATGGCCCAGCTCATCCAAGAACGCAAGCCTCTCAGCGTCAACCCCCTCAAACTCAGCGCTCCGCTGGGAGCGGCCCTGGCCTTTCTGGGGATCAAGGGCTGTCTGCCGCTCTTCCACGGTTCCCAAGGCTGTACGGCCTTTGCCAAAGCGCTGCTGGTACGTCATTTCCGCGAGGCCATTCCCATGTCCACCACTGCCATGTCCGAAGTGGACACCATCTTGGGGGGGGAGGAGAATGTCGAAGCTGCCATCCTCACCTTGGTGGAGAAGGCCCAGCCGGAGCTGATTGGTCTTCTGACCACCGGCCTCACGGAAACCCGCGGGGACGATATGCCGCGCATCCTGCGGGAGCTGCGCCGACGCCAGCCGCAATTGCAGGATCTGCCCATCGTCTTGGCCTCTACGCCTGACTTTAAAGGATCCCTGCAAGACGGCTATGCCATCGCCGTCAACAGCTTGGTCAGCACCCTGCCGGAATCGCCGTCGGGATCCGTCCGCCCTGCCCAGGTAACGGTGCTGTGCGGGCCTGCCCTCACCCCCGCCGATGCCCAGGAGATCAAGGAAATGGTGGAAGCTTTTGGCCTGGAGCCAATCTTGGTGCCGGATCTCTCAGGCTCCCTAGATGGCCACTTGGGCACTGGCTTTAGGGCAACCCCGGACGGCGGCACCAGCCTCAAGCAACTGCGGCAGCTGGGGCGATCCGGCCTCACCTTGGCCATTGGGGAGAGCATGCGCCCTGTCGCCCAGCTCCTGGCCCAGCGTTTCGGCACCCCCTATCGGGCTTTTCCCCACCTAACCGGCCTCAAGGCTGTGGATCCCTTTTTGGCAACCTTGGCCGACTACAGCCAGCAGCCGGTGCCCCTGCGCTACCGCCGCCAGCGCAGCCAAGTCCAGGATGCCCTCCTGGACTGCCACTTTTTCTTCGGCAACCAGCGGATTGCCTTGGCCCTAGAAGCCGATCTGCTCTGGGGGTGGGTGGACTGGCTGCTGGATATGGGCTGTCAGATCCAGGCGGCCATCAGTCCCACACCGGATCCCCACTTGACCACCCTTCCCATTGAGGCAGTGCGGGTGGGAGATCTGGGGGATCTGGAGGAGCTAGCACCCGGGGCTGACCTGCTGGTGGGCAACTCCCACGTGGCGCGCCTGGGCAAGCGGCTGGGGATCCCAGTGCATCGAATGGGGATCCCTATCTTCGACCGGCTGGGGGCCAACCACCTCTGTCAGGTGGGCTATCGCGGCACCCTATCCCAACTGTTTGCCGTTGGCAACCTGCTGATGGAGCAGGAGGAAGCCCGTCACCCCAGCCCACCCCAGGTTTCTAGGCAGGGATTCTAAGGGATCCAGAGCTTCGAGCTAGATCCCCCTAGCTCCCCTAAACCCTCAAGTTCACGGTTCTAAGGAGAACGCCTATGCAAGTGGCCTTTACAACCCGCGACGGCAAGCACGTCAATGCCCACTTTGGCTGGGCCAACCAGATCGACCTCTACGAAGTCACCCCCGAAGGCTACCGATTTTGTAAGACCCTCACCTTTGGAGGCAACTTGGAGGCAGATGGCAACGAGGACAAGCTGGTGCCCAAGCTGCAGGCTTTGGCCGATGTCACCCTCATCTACGTGGCTGCCATTGGCAGCAGTGCCGCCGCCCGCCTGATCAACCGCCGCATCACCCCCATTAAAGTGCAGTCGGAAGAAGAATCCATCGAGAGCTTGTTGCAGCGCCTGGTAACCACCCTGCACAATCCTCCCCCCTGGCTGCGCAAAGTGCTCTTGGCCGAGCGCGCCCGCAAAGCCGAAGCCCCAAATCCCTCTACTTCCCCTGCGGAGGTTTAGCCATGACGGTTACCCCTCTTTCCCCCTCGACCAGCCCCATCCTGCAGGAGATCGTTCGCCAGATGCGGGCGGCGGATCCCTACGGCACCTACCGCACCTGGAGGGATGAGTTGCTGCTCAAGCCCTTTGTCGTCACCAAAGCCCAGAAGCGCCAAATATCCCTGGAAGGGGAGGTGGATCCGGCAGTGCGGAGCCGCATTCTCATCTACTACCGCGCCATTGCCGCCCTGATTGAAAAGGAAACGGGCCTCCTAGCTCAGGTGGTGCTGGATCTCAACAGCGAAGGCTTTGGTTGGGTGCTGGTCTTCTCAGGGCGGTTGTTGTTGGTGGTCAACACCCTGCGAGACGCCCATCGCTTCGGTTTCGAGTCTCTCGAACAGCTCACTGAAAAAGCTACTGCCCTTATCGACAAAGGGATCCAACTGGCCCGAATCTACCCCGAGGTGGGCCGACTGTAGCCGCTTGTCTCCGTCCCGGCAGCCATTTTTTCTTCTTTTTCTTCAGCAATTAGGAGTGCCTTGCCCATGTTGAATGAGAGTGACGTTGAGAATGTTGTGAACGGCCTGGATTTCGAGCCCTTCGAACACCTGTCTGCCGACCAGCTCCGCACCGAGATCAAGCGACTAAACAGCAAAGCAGGCCAACTGAAAATGGATCTGCACGATCTGGCCGAGGGGCTACCCGACGGGTTCGAGCGACTCCCCGACTTGGCAGCCCGCACCTATGCCCTGTTTGCCCGGCTGCACACCCTCAGACAACGCTTGAAAACCCTGGAGACCTGCCGATGAGTTGGAACCGCAACCGCCGTTGGAAAGACTTCCAAGCCCTAGTCAATGCCGAGGATTATTTCGCTTTTTTCGAGCTCCCCTACGATCCGCGGGTGGTCAACGTGAATCGCCTGCATATCTTACGCAAATTCGCTCAGTATCTAGGCCCTCTGGAGTGTTTCCAGGGCAGCGAAGAAGAGCGATTGGAGCAAGCTCGGCAAGCGCTGGAAAAAGCGTACCAAACCTTTCTCACCTCTACTCCGCAGCAGGAGAAGCTATTCCGAGTCTTTCAAGACTATGGTTGTCCGGATCCCGTTGGCGGCTGTGCCGGCTGCAGCTCTTCGGGAGAGCGGGGCGAATGCAGCCCTGGGATCCCTGCCTAAGCTCCCTTGTTTACCCCTCGTCAACTCTCTGGAGATCTCATCATGGCTACCTACACAGTTCACTTGGTTAACCCAAAACGACGGCTCGACACCTATATCTCAGTAGATGAAGATTCAACCATCCTAGAAGCGGCTGAGGATCAAGATGTGGATTTGCCCTCTTCCTGCCGCTCCGGTAGTTGTTCCTCTTGCGTGGCCAAAGTGGTAGAAGGAGAAGTCGATCAATCGGAGCAAACCTTTCTGGATGAGGAGCAAATAGCCAAAGGATTTGTGCTGCTCTGTGTGGCCAGACCTCGCTCCAGTTGTACAATTCGTACCCACCAGGAAGCTTACTTGGTTTGATAGACCGCCGCTCTCCAGCTGCTTGCCGCTAGGCTTAAGCAGCCTTTTTTCTATTTTTTTCTAGAATTAGGGATCCCTATATGTTGGCACCGCCCACCGTCCCTAAGATCTCAATAACCATATCTCCTCTCCAACTCATGAAGGTTGGAGAAGAAGGTCGCATCTACCAACTGCGCGGATCCGAAGCTGCTTGCGCCCAATTGCAGCAAATGGGTCTCACTCCAGGTACCTATCTCCAGGTTATCCAACGTCACCCTGAGTGGATCCTACTCCTACCCAGTGGCCAACTTTCCCTTCCTGCTCATTTAGCTAAACCCATCTGGGTTTACATGGATCCCCGTTGCGCCTTGATGTCTACCCAAGAACCGAATAAGAAAACAATCTTAAATTTGCCAAGAGCCTTCTAAAATGTAGTCTATTTACCCAATTTTTAACCTGTAATGAGGGACACTCAAAGTAAGGGAAGCTCATCTCTTCATAACCTATCTTGATTTGGGAGCAAAGCCATGAACACCTGTTTGTTGCACCTGGGCTCCATCCTTAAAGCTGCTGAAGAGCTTAGCCTTGTGGAAAAGCCTTTCCCCAAGTTGCAACACATCCAACTCTGCACAGGACTAAGCCCAGAGGAAATCGTGCGGGCGCTGGAGCTAGAACCCAATCCCTTGGGTTGGCATCTGGAGCCAAGCCACAACCTGGCCGATGAATCGGCGTATTGGGTGGGCGGACGACCTTGTGTCGGCTTGGTTATTGAGCGTTTTGCCTGACACTTGCTGCAGTTCGGATCCCTAAAAGGCTCTCAAGGGGGGAGGAGTAGCCTGCAAAGCCATCTCAAAAGTTCACTGCAAACATTAGAAGTTAAGAGAAAGCAAAGCTTTCCAGAAGGTTCACCCTAGACCAAATCTCCCTGGCCTGCCGGGGATCTTTTGAGGTATCGTTCAATCCAGTTCACGAATTGAGCTTAGGAAACAGACCTTAAACTAAGGTCTCTCGCCGGGCTGCCACGGCTTTGCGAGGAAGGTCTCCATGGCCGGGTTTAGGGTTTTGCAGATGCGATAGCAGGTGTGAACGAGGGAGAGCTACAGGGAAACGTTATGGAGTTTGAGGGCTATGGCTTATCAAATCTCAGGGGATTGTATCGGTTGCCACGCTTGCGTAGATAGCTGTCCTACAAAAGCTATCGTTGTCCAGGATGGGGAATACTGGATTAATCCTCTGTTGTGCAACGACTGCGAAGGTTTCTTCCCAGAACCTCAGTGCGTTAGCCTGTGTCCCGGTTCTGCCCCGCAGCCTTATGAAGCCATGAAGGGGCGCAACCGCACGGTCACGGCCCGCATTCGCAGCAGTCCACCTCTATTTTTGAACGGCCATAGCCAGGCTTTTGCTTCGTCAATTGTGGTCTGGGAAGCTTGCAATTTCCTATCTCAATTTCAATCTCTCAATCTGCAAAAGCAGGGAGATAACCAGGTTTGCTATCAGAAATCTGTTGGCCACAACCAGGGATCTCTGACCCTAACTCTATGTTTGGACGGGATCCCACAAAGTGCTCCGATCGATGTGCGAACTGCCTGTTTGCATCTTATTTTTGCTGCCTATGCCGCCGGGTTGGATAGCCCCTGGAAGGAATCCTTTGTTTTCACCGACTCACAATTGGAGTCCTATTTGGGCTGGGATAAACGTAAAGATCTGAGCAAGATGACCCGTCTCCACCTGTTCATGACCTGGATAGAGCAGCTCTGTCGGATTCAAGTCTCCATCGATTGGCCGGATCAGGGGCGGGTGAAGGGGTTTTCGGTACCGGCTGGCCCTCTGTGGAGGCTGCTCAAGATGCATCGCCACTTTCAAAAAGATGAGCAGGGCTGCAACCATCTAGTGGGCCTGACTTGGGCGATTCAGCCCGGCGAATGGACACGGTACTTTCTCAATCGACAAGGGTGCCGCCAGGGGCAAGCCTTTTATCAGTACAGCAGCCTGCCCCTATCCCTGTTGCAGGCAGTGATGAGCCATTGGCAGCATCATGAAGGAGCCATGCGCTTGCTGCTGTGGCTGTTGTTCAAAGTGAGGATGGGGCGGCAACAGCGTCTGACGGTGCCTACCCTGATGCGGGTGGCCTACGGGGAAAAGCGACTGCAGGAAGCCTATCTCAATCTCCAAGAACGCAAACGGCTGCTGCGCACCTTTGAAAGCGATCTGGAGGTTCTCAACCACTACGGCCTCAAGCCGGAGTTCGATCCCCTCACCTATCCTTCTTCCATTCAACCCCTGTGGGCTCGCCTGGAAGCTGTGCCCGAGGATGCGGACGAGGCATTGAACTTTTGGATTGAAGATGCCAACAATGGCGGCCTGCTGACCGCTGCCGGGCCACGGGGCAAGTGGGGACTTTTGATGCAGGCTCGCATTCAGCGGTTTCATCCGCCCTCCGACTGGCATCGTCAAGCAGTTCAAGAAGCCAGATCCCCGACCCGAGAATCGGGATCTCGGCGGCAGCGTAGGGCAAAGTCTGCGCCTGTTGCAACAGACTCGGATCTCCCTGGCCCTCCCGAAAACCCAAAAGACTTCCCCTCAAGCAAAGCTTTGCGTGGAGCGGATATCTCGGCGGCACGCCAGCAAAAGGGAATCAGCCAGCGGGAATTGGCCCAGAGGCTGGGGCGCAGCCAGAGCTGGGTGCGGGATGTAGAGAATGGGCGGCTTCAGATCAGCCTAAACGATCGCCAGCGCCTTATCAAAGCCCTGTATTTGGATCCCAGGCAACAGCAAGTCTAGGCCAGTTACTCAATTCACTCATCCACTCACTCATCCACGGCAATGACCACATCCGAGGCTTTGATGGCAGCATACGCTTCTTTCCCAACTGCTATGCCCAACCGTTCGGCAGAGTGCTTAGAAATAATGGCTGTTATTTCTATGCCTGGTGCAACTTCCAGAACAATTTCGGCATTGACCATGCCCACCTGGACACTTTTTACAGTTCCTTTAAACAAGTTGCGAGTGCTGATTTGCATGACTTCTCCTTTGTTGAACAAGCAGAGCAACAGGGGTGTTGACCGAACTGAACAAGAGAGGAGCTTGCCGGATGGTCATTCAACACCGGTTTCAATACTATCAGATGCTTATCGTTGCCTCTGGGGAGGAAGAGCTGCCAATAGTCTAGATTATGTATCCTGAAGATACAAACTGCAACCTCTAATGGTCAAAGTACCGAGCGATTGGTGGATTTTCCTGTTCTGAAAGTCGTCACGGGTCAAAGAAGAATGGCTATGAAACGAAGAACTGCAATGTTATTCCTGGGGATCCTAGCCGCTCTGGCTTTGAGGTGGGGGTCGGCTCCCGGCTTGGCGCAATCTCAGCCCATTTTGGTGGGGGCTGCGGTGAGCTTGCAACCGGCTTTAACGGAAATCGACCGGTTGTTCACCGCCCGCTATCCCGACATCAAGGTTGAGTACAACTTCGCCAATTCCGGCTCTCTCCAGCAACAGGTGGAGCAGGGGGCTCCTTTGGACGTGGTATTTTTCGCAGCCGCCTCTTTTATGGACGCCCTTGCCAAGCAAAACCTGCTGGTGGCAGGATCCCGGCGAGATCTTCTCAGCAACCGCATGGCTTTAATTGTGCCTGCCAATGCCAGAACCAAGGTTCAGGATTTTGCCGACTTGGTGGCGGAAGAGATCCGGGTTCTGTCCATTGGGGATCTGCAGGCCATGCCCGCCGGACGCTATGCCCAGGAAATTCTCACCCAAGCAGGGGTGTTTGAGACGCTGCGGCCCAAGATGGTGTTTGCCAGCACGGTGCGGGAAATTTTGACGGCGGTGGAGCAGGGCAATGCCGACGCCGGGATCCTGTTTACCTCGGATGCTCAGCTTTCAAATCGGGTGCGAGTAGTGGCTACGGCGGATCCCATTACGCCAATTATCTACCCGGTGGCATTGGTGCGCGATACTCCCGCCGGACAGTCTTACTTGGAGTTTTTAACCTCAGAAGAAGCAGCAGAGGTGTTTGTGAAGTACGGCTTTATCCGCCTGTGAGGGATCCCTCTGCAATGGCGCGGATGAGTTACTCCAAATGAGCGACTACGACCTATCCCCGCTTTGGATCTCCCTACGGATTGCCGGCTTGGCCACAGCTATCACCTTTGGGGTGGGGACGCTGGCGGCTTACGGGATGTTGCACTACCGAGGTCGCTGGCGCTCTCTCATCGAGGCCCTCTTGTTGGCGCCGCTGGTGTTGCCGCCCACCATGGTGGGGTTCCTATTGTTGCTGCTATTTGGTCGGCGAACCCTTCTGGGACAACTTTTGGCCTCGCTGAACCTATCGGTCATCTTCACCTGGTATGCCGGGGTGATCACGGCAGTGGTGGTGGCCCTGCCCCTGATGTACCGCACGGCCTTGGGAGCTTTCCAGCAGATCGACCCGACGCTGGTGGCGGCAGCCCGCACCCTGGGAGCAAGTAGGGCCAAGATTTTTACGCAGGTGCTGATCCCACTGGCCTTACCAGGGATCCTAGCGGGGGTTACCCTCAGTTTTGCCCGCGCTCTGGGGGAGTTCGGCGCCACCTTGATGCTGGCAGGCAACATCCCAGGCCGCACGCAAACCCTGTCCATGGCCATCTTCTTTGCCGTTCAGGCGGGGGACATGCGGGGGGCAGCCATTAGCTCGGCCTTGGTCTTGATGTTGTCCTTGGGGGTGATGACGGCAGTTAACCTTTGGTTTCAGCGACGGCCCTGGCAGCGACCTCCCTCTCGTCCTCTACAGGTTCTCACCAGAAGGGATCTGGATTTCTCAACTCCGGCCCCCCGCCTCTGGGTAGACATTGACAAGAAGCTGCCCCAATTTGAGCTGCAGGCGCAACTGAGCTGCGACGGGCGGCCATTAGGACTGCTGGGGGCCTCTGGATCCGGCAAAAGCCTACTTTTGCGCTGCATTGCCGGGATCGAAACCCCGGATGGTGGGCGCATTTTGCTCAACGAGCGGGCGTTGTTTGACGCCGAACAGGGGATCCGGCTGCCCCCCGCTCAGCGACGGGTAGGGGTGATCTTCCAGAACTACGCTCTGTTTCCCCATCTCACCGTCGCCCAGAACATCGCTTTTGGGATCCCTGCGGGCTTGAGCGAAGCGGAAAAACAGGAGCGGATCCAGGCCCAGCTGCGGTTGGTCAAGCTGAAGGGCTGGGAAAACCGCTATCCCACGGAGCTCTCCGGAGGACAGCAGCAGCGGGTGGCCCTGGCGCGAGCCTTGGCTTCTGAGCCGGAGATCTTGCTGCTGGATGAGCCTTTTTCTGCTTTGGATGCCCACCTGCGCAGCCAACTGGAGCAGGAGATGGGGGAGATCCTAGCCGACTACAAGGGAGTCACGCTTTTGGTAACCCACAACATTGAGGAAGCCTTCCGCCTCTGCGGGGATCTGGCTGTAATGGAGCAGGGGCGAATCATTGCCCAGGGGGACAAGCGTCAGCTATTTGAGGCTCCCCCCTGCCTTAGTGTGGCGCAACTGACGGGTTGCAAAAACATCTCGCGGGCCAAGCTCCTGGGCCCTCAACGGGTGCTGGCCTTGGATTGGGGCTGTGAGCTGCAGGTACAGGGATCCCCAGCGGGAGAATACATCGCCATCCGCGCCCACCACCTCACCTTCAGGCCCGACGGGAAGCTGCCCAACACGTTTCCGGCTTGGCTGGTGAAGTGGAGCGAGACCCCCCACCGGCTGACCCTCTTCTTTAAGCTGGGCAGCCCTCCTGCCCACCGCCAGGACTATCACCTGCAAGCTGAGGTGTGGCGGGAGCGCTGGCGAGAGGTGGAAGGTTGGGGATCCCCGTGGTGGCTGCAGTTGGATCCCCGGCATCTGAGGGTGTTTTGAGTCTGGAGCCCAGGAGTCAGGTGGGCTCGCCCAAGCGGTAGCCCCGCGGGGTAATCAGCCGCTCCCCATGGCGAAAGGTCTGGGAGTTGCCGATAAAGACCAGGGTGAGCATGTCCACCTCCTCTGGATCCAGCTCCCCCAGGGTGGTAAGGCGGAGAGTTTCGCCAGGGCGGTAGAGGTTGCGGGCCAAAGCCACAGGGGTATGGGCGGGCCGGGCCTGCAAAAAGATCTGCAGAGCCTTGAGGAAGGGATCCACCCGCTGCCGGGAGCGGGGGTTGTAAAGGGCCACCACAAAATCGGCAGCTGCAGCCGCCTGCAGGCGTTTTGCAATCACTGGCCAGGGGGTAAGCAGATCCGAGAGGGAAATGGCGCAGAAGTCGTGCATCAGCGGAGCCCCCAGCCGGGCGGCAGCCGCCTGGAAGGCAGAGATCCCCGGCAGCACCTCCAGAGAAGGGCGGATCCCATCCCAGCCAGAGCGGACCAAGCACTCCAACACTAGCCCCGCCATGCCGTAAATGCCCGCATCCCCCGAAGAAATCACCGCCACCTTCAGCCCCTGCTGCGCCCAAGCAATCGCCCGTTCGGCTCGCTGCAGCTCTTGGGTAATGGGAGAGGCCTCCCGGATTTGGCCGGGGTGCAAAAGGGGATCCACCAGATCCAGATAAAGCTGGTAGCCAATCACCACCTCAGCTTGGGCTAAAGCCAGGCGGGCGGCCAAGGTCAATTGAGCGGGATCGCCGGGGCCGGTGCCAATAAGCCACAGATGGCCACTGCGAGGGGAATATTCCCGGGCAGCGCGGGCAATGGCCAGGGTACAGGCCCCTTCGGTTTTCGAGGTGAAGACCTGCTTGGGGCAGAGGAGGGTTGCTCCCCCAAAGGGCTCTACCTTCTCCGCAACGCAAGAGGGCCTCTCAAAAGCTCGGTCACCTCTTCCCCAGATCTGAGCCGCCAAAAGAGCAGCCGCCTCGGCTACGGAGGGGGTGCCCACCGCCTGCCGCACCGCCTCCGAAGGGTGGGGCACCGGGATCCCGGCCAAAGCCTCTGCCGGGAAAAACTCAATGGGCCAGCCGTGGGCCTGAGCCAGCTCCAAAAGACCCGGCTCGTCTCGCTTGAGCTCTAGGGTGGCCAGGCCGGCAATGGCCTCGAACGCCAGCCCCTGGGCCTGCAGCAGGCGGCGCAGGGATCCCTCTAGCCAAACGCGGGTAGTGCCCCGCTCGCAGCCCACCCCCACCCAGAGCACCCGCGGATGCCAGTGCACTGTCGGGATCCCCGTGGGAGGGGAGAGGTATTCCCCAATCCAGATCTGGGCAACGGGATGGGGAGGAGAGGAGGCCACTAGGGGATGATCTGCCGGCCAAGCTTGTCGCCAAAGCCGCGTGCCGCAGGTCTGGTGAACGGCCACCGGCTCTCCCCGCGTCAAGGCGGCTGCCACCCCGTTCCAATCTCCAGCGCCCCGCCGCCAGCCGTAGGGATCCCCCAGCAAATCCAAAGGCGGGATCCCCAGCCCCTCGGAAGCAGAGGTGAGAACCGGCTGGGCTCCCAAGGTAGCGGCCACCTGCCGCGCCAGGGCATCGGCCCCCCCCACATGTCCCCCGCACAGGCTAATAGCCCAGCGACCGGCTTCGTCCACCACCACCACCGCTGGATCCCGCTGCTTGTCCTGCAAGAGGGGGGCAATGAGCCGCACCACCGACCCTGCGGCCAGGATGAAAAGACAGCCCTGCACCTGGGGCCAAGTTTGGGCAACAGCTTCTGCCAGAGATCTGGGCGCTGTGGGATGGCTGGGATCCCCGTAGGCTTGCCAGGGGGAGGGCAGCCCCTGCGGTTCAGCTTTGCTCCAGCAGATGACCTCCTTGCCTAGGAGGGGGATCAGGGAGTCGGCCAACCGGCGGGCGCGCGGGCTGGGGGCAAACAGAGCGAGCTTCATCGAGGTGGGCCAAGGCTGAAACTTCCCCGGATCCTATACTGGACATAGAGCCACCCGCGAATGGACAAGTGCTGATGGTCATCCCACCCGGACTGATGCTGCCCCTGATCCCCCTGGAGGTTTTGCTCTCCACCAAGGGGCTGATGTTTTTGCTGCTATCGGCCTATGGGGGGGCCATGTGGACATTCTTAAGCGGCGCTCCCCGCGTCCACACCATCATCGTGCCGGACTTGGAGCAGGCCAGAGGGTTTTACGAGAAGGTGTTGAAACTGCCGGAAGCGGAGCTGCCCCTGCAGTACTACTACGGCTACGAGCAAAGCATGGTCGGCTACAGCCTAGGATCCGCTTACTTTCCAGGGGATATTGGCCTCAGTCCCCGCTTCGATGCCAAAGCCCGTCCCACCTCTGGGCCCACCCAATTGGATACCCCCGGACTTTGGTACCAACTCTCCGACAATGTTCAATTGCACGTGATCCCTGGCTCTACAGATCCCTATGCGGGGTCCGGTTCCTACGGCAACGCCTCTAGGCCTAGCTCCTCATCTGCTTCTGCTTACGGGACTGTACCGGCAGCGGGCCGCAGCAGCGGCGTTCGCTATCGCCATGTCAGCTATGAGCGGGAGTCCCTTAAGGCCCTTCTGAAGCGAATCAACAAACAAGGGATCCGCAACAGCATTCGCTCCGAGAAGCCCTTCGTCTTTTGGGTGCGGGATCACCAGGGTCAGATTATCGAATTTGCCGAACTGAAAGGCTGACGGGATCCCCTAAGATTGTTAAAGGAAAGCCAAAAGTCGGCGGCGGGGGGATGCCAACGATGAAACGGGTGCTGCTGCTGGTGCTGTGTTTGCTGTGGCTCGGGGTGTGGGGCGGCCAGCCGGCCGTGGCTCTGTCGCGGGCCAAAGACAATCCGGTGGTGAGCGTGCAATCCCCAGCCAAGGACTTCATCACCACCGAGTCGGGATTGCAATACTACGACATCACTCAAGGCAGTGGGCCTTCCCCTCAGCCGGGGCAAACGGTGGTGGTCAACTACGTGGGCAAGCTACAGGATGGCACCATCTTCGATAGCTCCTACAAGCGCAATCAGCCTTTTATCTTCACCTACGGAGTGGGCCAAGTCATCCGCGGTTGGGAGGAAGGGCTGGCCACCATGCGGGTGGGGGGCAAGCGGTACTTGCGCATTCCGCCGGAGTTGGCCTATGGCAGCCGCGGGGCAGGCGGGGTGATACCCCCCAATGCCACCTTGGATTTTGAAGTGGAGCTCCTGGCCATCCAGTAGATTCAGATCTTGCAGAGACCGAATATCCAAGCGGCATTGGGCTTGTGCAGGAACTCCCTTCCCCGGAACTGTCTTCTTCTTGGCGGCCCAGTTCTCTGGCAGCAGATCCTGCCCTAGAAAAAGCTCGCCTGCGCCAGCACTTTCGCCAGCTACGGCAGAGGTTGGACAGATCCCTTATCAGCCAGAAGATCGTGGCTCATTTGGCCTCTTGCCCCCAACTTTTGGCCGCCAAAACCATCCTGGCCTATGTGGCCTTCGGCTCCGAGGTGGACTTGGGATCCCTGTTTGTCCTTTTCCCGGAGAAGCAGTGGGGGATCCCCCGTTGTCTGCCGCGGCGGCAAATGCAGTGGCACCGGTACGGCTCGGCTGAGCTGATTCCCAATCGCCGGGGGCTACTGGAGCCCTCTCCCCACAGCAAAACCCTCGACCCCACCGAGGCGGATTTGATCCTGGTGCCCGCCCTGGCCTGCGATCGTTGGGGAAGGCGTTTGGGCTATGGCGGCGGCTATTACGACCGCTTTTTGGCCGCTTTGCCGGATCCCAGTGTGCCCAAGTGGGGCATCCTCCCCCAAGCCTGCTTGCTGGAGCAGCCCCTGCCTCAGGATCCTTGGGATCAGCGCCTGGATGGGATCCAAACCGAGGAAAGGTTCTACGAGACGGGGATCCCCTAGACTAAAGAGGGTGGGCCCTGGAGGAAAAACGATGAGCCAAGTTTGGAAGCCGGCGCAGTGGCTAACCCAAAAGCTGCGTCTTGTCTGCATGAGCTTTGGCTGTGTGGCATTGGCGGTGCTCTTGATGGGCTTTGGGGCGATCCCCCTGCAACTGAAGGATCTCCACGTCACCCCCTGTCCCGATACCCCCGAATACACCAACCTGGTGACCAGCAACGGCAACCCCATACCGGCCAGGTGCCTGTTCGTCGAAGGCACAGTGGTCAACCGCTCCAAAAATACCCTGCTGAACGCGGATGTCTTCGGTCGGCTTTACGATGCCAACGGCAACGAGGTTCTGCCGGAGCGTACCCGCCTGGGGGCCATTGCAGAAGTTCCTCCCGGCGAGAGCCCTTTTTCAATTCGCATCTCGGTGCCCATAACCAGCCCCCTGCCCCTCACCCTGGAGCAATTCAAGGCCAGCGGCTTCAGCGGCACCGTGCGTCGTTAACGTCTAAAGCTGGCGGGTGAACTCCACCTGGGTGGGGCGCTCAGGCAAATGGAGCTGGGCGACCACAGGCGGCGTTTGGGCGATCAGCCGGCCCCGGCGGAAGACATACAGGCAAGCCGGTTTCAGGCGAATGGCTTCGACGGCATCGGCGACCTGGAGCACCACCAGATCGGCGTAGCAGCCGGGTTCCAGGCCGTAGCCTTCCAACCCCAGAATGCGGGCCGGGTTTTCTGTTACCGCCAAAAAACACTGGCGCATCTGCTCATAGCCTGTCAGGTGGGCGGCGTGGATGGCCATGTGGGCCACCTCCAGCATGTTGCCGCTGCCCAAAGGGTACCAGGGATCCATCACACAGTCATGACCAAAGGCCACCGTCAAGCCTGCGGCCATCAGCTCGGGCACCCGGGTCAGCCCCCGCCGCTTGGGGTAGGTGTCGTGGCGCCCCTGCAGCACTAGGTTTACCAGCGGGTTGGCAACCACCCCCAGCTCCGCCTCGGCCATTAGAGGAATTAACTTGCTCACGTAGGCGTTGTCCATCGAGTGCATCGAGGTTAGGTGGGATCCGGCTACCCGCCCCTGCAAGCCCAGCCGCAGCGTTTCGTAGGCCAAGGTTTCCACATGGCGCGAAAGCGGATCGTCCGTCTCGTCGCAGTGCAGATCCACCCGCAGACCCCGCGCTGCTGCAATTTCACATAGGGCCCGCACCGAAGCCGTCCCTTCGGCCATCGTCCGCTCGAAGTGGGGGATCCCGCCCACCACCTCCACCCCCAAATCCAGAGCCTTCTCCAGGAGCTGCACCGCCCCTGGCGAGCGATAGTAGCCATCCTGAGGAAAGGCCACCAGTTGCAAATCCAAGTAGGGAGCCACTTTTTGCTTGACTTCCAGCAGCGCCCGCACCGCCAACAGGTTGGGATCGCACACATCCACATGGGTGCGGATGGCCAGGATCCCACGAGCCACCGCCCAGTCGCAATAGGTCAAGGCCCGCTCCATCACCGCCTCGGGGGTCAACAGCGGCTTCAACTCCCCCCAGAGGGCGATCCCTTCTAGCAAGGTGCCCGACTGGTTGACGCGCGGGATCCCATAGGTGAGGGTGGCATCCATGTGAAAGTGGGCATCCACGAAGGGGGGCGACACCAAGCGGTTGCTGACATCAATTTCTTGGGGGGCAGTGGCTTGTAAGTTGCTTTCCAGAGCCACAATGCGATCCCCCTGGATACCGATATCGATTCCCTTGCGGCCATCCGGCAAATTGGCCCGGCGCAAAATGAGATCCATATGTTGTGGCTATTTGTTTGAACTTAGGATGGAAAGAAGCAACTACAGTTGACTGAATGATAGGCCAAATCAGATAAAGATGTCTTAAATTACCTCAAAGCCCGAATTTAGGAAACCAGTTGATTGGGTTATTGCTCACTTTATAAAAGAGGGCTGTAGTCCCCAACAGCATCCGGTTGTGCAAGATATCAACCAAGTAGTCAGAGGGATAATCTATCGAGAGCTGATTTGAGAGGACTTGGCCCTTACATCCATTCCAACCGTCAGCGAAACTTCGTTGTCCATTACAAACAAGCTCCTTCTCAAAAAATTGTATTTCAGGATACATATTTTCAGGGATCTCCCCCTTAGGATAAGCCGAGCAGTAACCCGATCTCGAAGTAACCTCAACAGAAGCGACTATGGCACGTTTAGAACTCTCCCGGCGGGACTTCTGCCTGCGTTCTGGGGCTTTCGTGGCTGGCCTGATGGGGAGCCGCTGGTTGGTTCGCGATGCCGCGGTGGCTCAAGGAACCAAGCTGAAGGTGGCCGGGGTTTATACGGTTCCCATTGAGCAGCAGTGGGTGAGCCGGATCCATAAAGCCTTGATGACCGCCCAGGAGCGGGGGGATATTGACTATACCTGGTCGGAGTCAGTTTCCAACACCGACTACCCACGGGTGCTGCGTCAGTATGCCGAGAGCGGCGTCCAACTGCTGGTGGGTGAGGTCTTCGGGGTGGAGCGGGAAGCGCGGGAAGTAGCCAAAGACTATCCCAAAGTCAGCTTTTTGATGGGATCCAGCCTCAAGCCGGATCCTGCCCTGAGCAATTTTGCCGTGTTTGACAACTACATCCACGAGCCTTCCTAAGCGGTGGCGACCCAGAACTTCTTGATATTCTCTGTGTCTCTTGTGATACACCTCAGCCACTACCTCACCAGAGGGAGAACCACGTTATCAATCCAAAGCACCGCTGGAAAAAAGTTGGCCACCTGCCTTGGGAGGATATCAACAGTTGGCTAGACAACCCTGAGAATCTCTGGGGCACTGGCGAGAGCAGCTATGCTGGGTGGAACAACCGGTTAAGTGTCGGGCGAGAAAGCGGAGTTTCTCTTTACCTTGTACCGGTCGAGCATTTGCGTCTGTTGGTTGGTTACAAGGCACCAGGATACCCGAATTCTAAGCGTAGAGTACGCGGCGAGTTTGTATACAAGGGAGTAAAATACTGCATGGATGTTACCGATCCTGTGATTGAACGGGATTTCCTAATGGGCGAAGACGGTCAATATGACATCCCCGATCCGGTGCTGTGTGTTAGCCTTAGCGATCCCTACTTGGGCTATTACTACAAGCTGATAGCGGCTGTTCTCTACTCAGGTCGACTCATATGAAATCAGAGATCTACACGATTGGTCACTCAAACCACGAGATTGATTTTTTCATAGACTTACTGCGCCAGTACAACATCACCGGTATTGGCGACGTTCGCTCACGTCCATATAGCCGTTACGTCCCTCAATATTCACAAGAAAAGTTGAAAAGTGCTTTAGCGGCAGCAGGTATTGCTTACGTCTTTCTGGGCAAAGAATTGGGAGGACGTAGCGAAAATCCGAGCTGCTATGATCAGGGTAGGATTCAGTATGAACGACTGGCAAATGAGCCAGCCTTCCTCGAAGGGATCGACCGTCTGATCCAAGGTTCTAGTCGGTATCGGATCGCACTGATGTGTGCTGAGAAAGACCCTATTGAATGTCATAGATCGTTGCTGGTGGCGCGTAAACTTTTTCAAAGTGGGATTCCGGTCAACCACATCTTGGCCAATGGCTCTTTGGAGACTCATGAGGCTCTAGAATCTCGTCTTCTTGCCCTTTGCAAACTTCCAGAGGGGGACTTGTTTAGAAGTCGGGAAGAGTTTATAGCCGAAGCCTATCTCATTCAAGGCAGGCGTGTCGCCTATCGAGATGAGAAAATGTCAAAAAATGATGAGCGGAGCGCGAGGCCATGAAGATATTTACGATAGGGTTTACGAAGAAAAGTGCAGAGCAATTTTTTAATCGCTTAAAACAGCCTGGTCTGGTTCGAGTTGTTGATACTCGACTTAATAACACCTCGCAACTGGCGGGATTCACGAAAAAGAGGGATCTAGAGTTTTTTCTTCACGAGATCTGCAAGCTTGGATACGTTCATTTGCCGGAACTTGCACCAACTCAAGAGATTCTCGATGCTTACAAAGCCAGTGGTGAATGGTCTAACTACGAGAGACAGTTTTTGTCGCTGATGGCCGAGCGTCGCATTGAAGATCAAGTGGATAAAAGTATTCTCGATGGAGGGTGTCTGCTTTGTAGTGAAGCTACTCCTGAGCACTGTCATCGTAGGCTGGTTGCTGAATATTTGCACAGAAAATGGGGTGATGTTGAAATCGTGCATCTATGATAACTAAGAGCTGGCACTACGGATTTTTCCGATTTATGCAGCTACTCCGAGTTGCAGCAGGATTCCGGCAACACGGAGCGAAAGGGATCCCTGACTGCCCAACCGATTTGGAAACTCTCTCACCGACAGCAAGCTCAATACAGGGATCCCCGCTTGGGCAGATCCAACACATTGACATCTTTGGGGTTGACCTTGAGCAGATGATGGGCGAGCAGGAAGCCTGTGATCGTCTGGGTTTGGCTGCCCCATGCGTACCTCGGTTGGGTCATGGAAGTATTCCGCCTACTTTTGTTCGGGAATGACCTTGGTTTGAATGTTGCACCCGTTGCTGATGACATCGCCGTACTGTTGCCCCCGCAACACTGGGCCAGTGTTTGCCACCGTTGCTTTTGGATCCCAAGTTCCTGCTGTCAGCTAGCGTGTATGGTAGATGAAAGCTTGTTTTTGGGTCTTTCCCCGTCCCCATGCCCAGGGCTAGCACCTCTCGCCATCAGACCGACCCCCGCTTCAGCTCTGCTATCGCTCCACGACGCTTTCCCGAACAGGCCAAAGGGTTAAAGCCCCACCAACAAAAGCAACTGCAACGGCTTTACCAACTGCGCCTACCCCCCAACCGCCTGGTGACGGTGGAGTTTGCCCAACGGCTGGGATCCCTGACCCAAGAGTTGGAAGGCCGGCCCATCAGCGTTTACCTCAACCGGCGCGGCCAGGTGATCCGCGTAGGGGTGGGATCCCCTTTTGAAACCCAGATTCCCGCTTGGGAATTGCCCCGCCAGGGGGCCGAGCGCCTATCCGGGATCCGCTGCATCACCACCCAAATGGGGGAGGGGGGCCCCGGTCAAAAAGCGCTGACGGCCATGGCTTTGCAGCGTTTGGATGCCCTCATCACCCTTTCCGTGTCCAAGTCAGGAGGGCACCGACGCCGGGGAGGAGCGGCTACGGGCTTTGTTCACCGGGCCTATCTGGCCCATCTGCTGCCGGAGGGAGAGCGCCGTTGGCAGGTTTCTGAGCCTTTGCCTTTGGGGATCCTGGCAGAACAGGATCTGCAGGAGCTGGTGGCGGAGCTAGAAGATGGGTTTCGGCGCCAGTTGACCGCCCGCCAGGTGGATCTGGATCAGGATCGGGCCATCCTGGTGGGGCTGCAGGAGTCCGGGCAGAGCTACGAGGATCTCATGGATGGGTTGGCGGAGCTGGGCCGCCTGGTGGAAAGCGCCGGCGGACAGGTGCTGCAGGCCCTCTGGCAGAGGCGGGAAGGCCCCAATTCGGCCACGGTAATCGGATCCGGTAAGGTGCAAGAGCTGGCGCTGCTGGTCCAGGATCTGGGCGCTAACTTGGTGGTGTTCGACCGGGAACTCACCCCCAGCCAGGTGCGCACCTTGGAAGAGGCGGTGGGGGTGCGGGTGGTGGATCGCAGCGAGGTGATCCTGGATATTTTTGCCCAGCGGGCCAGAACCCGAGCCGGGAAGCTGCAGGTGGAGCTGGCGCAACTGCAGTATTTGCTGCCTCGCCTGGCCGGTCGCGGTCGCACCATGTCGCGGCTGGGGGGTGGGATCGGTACTCGGGGCCCGGGGGAAACCCAACTGGAAATGGAGCGGCGGGCCATCCAGCGGCGCATCAGCAAGCTGCGGCAAGAGGTGGAAGAGCTGCGCCGCCACCGCCAGCGGCTGCGCCAACGGCGCGAGGCATCCCAAATTCCCGTGGTGGCCCTGGTGGGCTACACCAACGCCGGCAAATCCACCCTCCTCAATGCCCTCACCCATGCCCAGGTCTACGTGGCCGACCAACTCTTTGCCACCTTGGATCCCACTACCCGGCGGCTGGATCTGCCCAACCGGCAGGCGGTCCTGCTGACCGACACGGTGGGATTTCTAACCGAATTGCCAGACCAACTGGTGGATGCCTTTCAAGCCACCCTGGAAGAGGTGACGGAAGCCGATGCCCTACTACATGTGGTGGATCTGTCTCACCCCAACTGGGAAGGACAGATCGAGGCGGTGGAAACCTTGCTGGACAAGCTGCCCTTGGCCACTGGTCCCCGCCAGCTGGTGTTCAACAAAATCGACCGCCTCGACCCCGAATGGGTGGAAGACGTCCGCCTGCTCTACCCCAAAGCCCTGTTTGTTTCCGCCGCCACCGGCCAAAACCTGGATCAGTTGCGCCACACCCTGGCCCAGTTTGCTACAGCCCTAAGTCCTAACCCCTTCGATTGGCAGGAACCCAAGGATCCCTAAAAGCATTCCATAAGGATTTCCAAACCTGCATAGCTCATCTTCATCCGCCGTCAACATAAACATTCAGTTACATTGAGATCAGGATTGTGACCCGACTTAAAGTTAGGGAGAGAACATGGCCACCACTGCAGTTGCACCTCAAGTCGCACCTCGCCTGGCCCAGCCCCATCTGACGCTGCAAACTCTGCCCATCGGGGCCGACACCCTTGCCATTCGCTCCCAAGATTGGGATCGGGATCGATTTGACATCGAATTTGCTCTGGAAAATGGCACCACCTACAACTCCTTCTTGATTCGCGGCGAGAAGGTGGCCCTCATCGACACCTCCCACGAGAAGTTTCGCCAGTTGTACCTGGATTGCCTGCAAGGGATCCTAGATCCTGCCCAGATCGACTACCTGGTGGTCAGCCACACCGAGCCAGATCACAGCGGCCTGGTTGGGGATCTGCTGGAGCTGGCGCCCCAGATGACGGTGGTGGCCTCCAAGGTGGCGGTGCAATTTCTGGAAGATCTGGTGCATCGGCCCTTCCAGCGGCTGGTGGTGAAACAGGGAGATCGCTTGGATCTGGGCAAGGGGCATGTCCTGGAATTTATCTCTGCCCCCAACTTGCACTGGCCCGACACCATCCTCACCTACGACCACGGCACCCAGATCCTTTACACCTGCGACGTGTTTGGGATGCACTACTGCGACGATTTCGCCTGGGACGAACATCCCCACCTGTTGCAGGCCGACTTCAAGCTCTACTACGACTGCCTCATGGGGCCCAATGCCCGCTCGGTGTTGTCTGCCCTGAAGCGCATGGAAGCCTTGCCTCCCATCGCTGCCATTGCTACCGGCCACGGCCCCCTGCTGCGCCATCACCTGTCCGACTGGGTGGAGCACTACCGCACCTGGAGCCTGGAGCAGGCCAAAGCTGAACGGATGGTGGCAGTGTTCTACCTGTCGGGATATGGCAAGGCGGAAGCGTTGGCCCAGGCCATTGCCCGCGGGATCCAAAAAACCGGCATCCAGGTGGAGCTGGCAGATTTGCGGCTGGTGGATGCCCACGAGGTGCGGGAGCTGATGAGCTTGGCCGCCGGTGTGGTGATAGGCATGCCGCCCCAATCAGGGCCTGAGGCCGCCACCACTCAAGTGCTGCTGAAAACCCTTTTGGCCTCTGCCCACAGCAAGCAAGGCTTTGGTCTGTTTGAGTCGGGCGGCGAAGATGATGAGTCGGTGTACCTCTGCCGCAACACACTGCAAGAAATCGGCGCCAAAGAGGTGTTTGCCCCCATTCTGCTTAAGCAGCCTGCCGGCGAGGCTCTGCTGCAACTGGCCGAAGAAGCAGGTACCGATCTGGGGCAGTGGCTGACGCGGGATCGCAGCATTCAGCAGATGAAAGCCTTGGATGCCGACCTGGATCGCGCCCTGGGCCGCATTAGCAATGGCCTCTACATCATCACTGCCCGCAAAGGGCAAGCCACCAGCGCTATGCTCGCCTCCTGGGTAGCCCAAGCCAGCGCCGATCCGCCGGGGATCAGCATTGCGGTGGCCAAGGATCGGGCCATCGAATCCTTCCTGCAGGTGGGAGATACCTTCGTGTTAAACGTGCTGCAAGAAGGCCATTACCAACCCTTGATGCGCCACTTCCTGAAGCGATTTCCACCGGGAGCCGACCGCTTTGCCGGGATTAAGACCTACCCTGCTGCCAACGGATCCCCCATCTTGGCCGATGCTTTGGCCTACCTGGAGTGCCGTGTGGTGAGCCGCCTGGAAACCAGCGATCACTGGGTGGTGTACAGCACCCTAGAAGCTGGTCGGGTCTCCAGCCCAGAGGGCCTCACCGCCATCCACCACCGCAAGGTGGGGAATCATTACTGATTGAGGCGTGAGCAGTGAGAAGGGAGAAGTGAGAGATGATCCCTCACCTCCAGCCCTTCTCCCTGGGGAAGCTGGGATCCCTGTAGCGAACAGACTCACAAAAACTTCAATAGGGCTGCCGATAGACCAACCCACTGGGATGTAGGAAGAAGGGGCTGTCTTCTCCCAGGCGGATCCCGATCTGCTCCAGCTGTTCCCCTTGGCGGGTCGCAGGCCCTAAGGGCAGCCCCTCTGTTCCCTGTTGAATCCTTTGGGATCCCTGCTGGGCTGGCCGATAAGGGACGCTGTTCAAACCCGAAGAGAGGGGATCCGAGGGGGCATACCTCTGTCGCCAGCGCTGGTAGGGGCTGACCGGTTCGGGAAAATGTTGCGTAGCGATAACCTCTGCCTTGTCGAGTGCAGTAGCAGTGTGGAGCACTTTCTGGGCTGTCGAGAGAGTAGAGGCAAGTGTTGACGATTCTGACAACTGCAGTGAAGAGGGCGAAAGGACGACCACCGGGCATGGCTCAGCTTGTGCCCAAGCCCCCGGCGCAAAAAACAAGGCCAGAAGGCAGCCGCTCCAGCAAAAGAAGATGGCACGCCGCACGGGAAGATCCCTCCATAAGCTCAACCCAGCCGCTTCTCAGGCCATTTTCTGAAGAGTCAGGACTGAGAGCGCAGCTCCCATCTTGCCCATGCCAATTTGCAGGCCGAGTGACCGGGATCCCCCCAGTTGAGTGATCTCGATCAGATCAGCAGACCTACTCTAGAAATGGGGTCTAAAGCCCTGCTCTACTGCTGCGCAGTTTGCCTTGGCTTAGCCAGCCAGTAGAGCAAGGAGCATGTCAAGAAACGGCGGATTTGCCAGGATAGTCTGCGCTGCTGACCCGTACATAGGCGTGCCAAGCCAAGTCCAGCAGGCCATCCAACACCGCTGCAGCCACTGCCGGGCCTCCTTTGCGTCCCTCAGTGCGGATGTGGGGCACCATGGAATCGGCTAGCTCCTGCTTGGCTTGCACCACGTTCACAAACCCAGCCGGCGTGGCGATGACCAGAGCAGGGGCCACCTCCTTCTTTCTAATCAGCTGCACCAAGGTGGAGAGGGCAGTCTGGGATTGGCCAATCACAAAGATCGCCTCAGGGTAGCGTTGGGCCAGGGTTTCCAAGCCCCAAGCGGAGCGGGTCTTGTCCCTTTGGGGACGGGTAATCGCTTCGCTGCCGCAGTAGATGGGGTTGGAAAAGGTGTTCTGAACAGCCCAGGCAATGCCCACCTGTACCATCGGCTCATCGACCACAATGGTGGTACGCGCTGCCAAGGCCGCCGCCCCAGCCTGTAAGGCTTCGTTACCAAAACGGATGAGGTTCAAGTACTCAAAGTCGGCAGTAGCATAAATAACCCGACGAACCACCTCATACTCAGCAGGAGAAAGCTCGTGCTTGCCCACCTCCTGGTCGATGATCATCAAACTCTCTGCATCGGTTACGTGCCACTCCATCGATCCCAGACCCCGCCCGCCGTTTATCCTCAGTAATGACAGGATTGTACCTGCAGAGGCTCCAATGGGTGGGAAAAACCATCGCTCAACCTGGGGGCCAGCCCATCCCCCGACCGCCCAGAACGTGAATGTGGAGATGAAAGACGGTTTGCCCGCCGTCTTCTCCTTCGTTGATCACCAATCGGTAGCCTTTATTTAAACCTGCCTCGGCAGCCACCCGCTGAGCGGTCAGCAGGAGATGTCCCAGCAATGCCTCATGTTCGGGCTTGGCCTGGGAAATGCCGGGGATGGGCTCTTTGGGCACCACCAAAATGTGGACAGGGGCTTGGGGGGCAATATCTTTGAAGGCCAGGGCTCTATCGTCTTCGTAAACGATTTGTGCAGGGATCTCCCTGCGAATAATCTTGCCGAAAACTGTGTCGCTCATGGGTGCTCACAAATTAGTTCTGCCCTTAGCCTACCTGCTAACCGCACATTCTCCCACCCAGGTGGCGAGAGTGGCGCTCGGCACCTACTGCTTCAGCAGCCATTCAAATTCCTGCCGCAGTGATTGAATATGCCCCACTCGCGAGACCAACAGCGCATCTCGCCCGGCATCGCGAAAACGAGAGCGCCACAAACTCACCAAATCGGGGTTGCTGCACCAAAAGCGGATAACAGCGTCGACCAACTGATCCAAGTCCCAGCCGCGCCGGGCCGGCACTTCCTCCACGGATCCCAGCAACGCATCGAGGGTGCAGGAGCTGGTACCCAGGTATTCCACCCCACAGGGCCGCTGGGCCAGCTTCTGTTGCTGATGAAAGAACTGTAGAGCAGGGGCGATGCCGATGATCTCGAAGGTGTAAACCATGTTGCTCCGCAACGCTGACGCGACTGGGCTCAGTCCTAACTTTTTGCGAAAATAAGGGTTCTCAAAAAATGGGGTTCAGCAGTCTCTCGACCGGTTTGAAGTCGGGATCCCTTCCCAACTGCCGTCGATCTCTGATTAGGCATTGATTATACCCAACTTGGGCAAGCTGCCAAGCCGGAAAAAACGCTGCCCTGCTGACGCGAGCGGCAGATAGAGACCTTATTGAGGGATCACGGCGACAGCGCTATTGCCTTGGTGTCCGGTGCATTTAGCTAGACCGCCGGGGAGCCCCGCCCTCTGTGCATCAGCGTGAGTGCGGGAGTATGTCACTGCTGCAGGGATCCTATCCAAGTTGGTATTGTGTCTTGGGTCTTTTCTTGAGTGGGGGGGAGTTGAAACTGAATGCGCGGCTGCCCTACCCCATAGGTGAGGGTGTAGCTCCACTGCAGGCAGCGCAGCCACAGGCGGGGGTAACGCGCTTCTAGCCAGGGCTGCAGGCGACGCAGCAGATTTGGAAGCCAGCCCCTGAACAAAGCAGAGGTCAAGGCCAGGCCGGTATAGCTGAAGTAGGTGGGCAGCCACTGGGCAAAGCCTTTGGCCCCTACGGCCTCCCAGATCCACAGCAGCAGCCGTGGGTTTTGCAGGGCAGCTTTGATGGCCATGCGGTTAAAGGCCAGCCAGCCAGCCCGGTCTTTGATGAAATCGTCCACCACCTCCGGCGGCTCGGTGGCGAGAATGCCGAAAAAGCTGTTGAGAGTGGCATTGATGCGCTCGGGGGGCAGCACCTTGCCGGTGGGCACCATCATCCCCCGCGAGAAGAGCCAGGTGACGGCCGAGTTGCCCTGGTAGGCCCGGATCTGGGCTAAGTCCGCCGCCCTGAGCAGGTCGTGGCGCAGCGCCGTATCCAGCAGATCGCACAGGCGGGGGCAATTGCGCACCAGGGATCCAAAGCCGGTAAAGCTAAGGGGCGATTGCATAGCCGCCGCATCCCCTATGAGCAGTATCCGGTCAAAGGGTTCCGAAGACTCCGCCCCGCTGCCGCGAACAGGGTGCCGGGGCTGGCCAAATCGTCCGGGGATATAGCCGAAGGTCGCTTTTTTCCACTGCAAGCGCTCTGGGTCGCAGCGGCGGTATTCCGGCAGAATAGTGAAAAAATCTTCGTACAGTTCCAGCAGGGATCCGGGGTTTTCTGGATGCACCTGGTGGTAGTGGAACAGGTAGAAGGTGAGATCTTCGCCTGGCCCGGGGAACAGCTCCCAGATGAGTTGCCGACCGCGGCTGATGTCCCCATGGCTGGCCAGAATGTCCCCAAACTGGGGATCCCATACCCCTGGCTCAAACCCCCCCGCAATGGTAGCCCCCACCGTGGGGCAGACGCTATCAAAAGCCCGATGGCGGTAAAGCTGCTGGGCAATGGGAGAGACTGTTCCCATAGCATCCACCACAAGGCGGGATCCCAGCCGAAACTCCTCGCCGGTGGGCAAATCCTTCAAAACCAGCGTGACGCCTTGTTCGCCAACATAGGCCCGCTGAAACTCGGTGCGCTCGTAGATAGCTCCCCCGCAGGAAGTGAGAATTTGGCCACAGAGCTGCAATAGCTTTTCCGCGTCAATGGCCAGATTGAGTACCGTCGGCGTGTGCAAAACGGGAGCGCGAACCGGGCTATTGCCGTCAAAAAACTTGTTGAACCCATCCGTGTATTCCCGCAGGATCAAGCTCTCCATCTGCTCGGCGCTCAAAAGGCCCAAATCCACCAGGGTTTGCAGCTCCCGCCGGGAGATGTTCCACTCGCGGTTCATGCGGCCAAAAGGGAGTCGCTCCACCAAGGCCACGCGGTAGCCCAAGCGGGCCATGGCCGCTCCATAGAGGGCTCCCAGCGCTCCCCCCACGATGGCCAGATCCCACTCCACCGGGGCCGGCTCAGGGGCAGGCTGGCGAAACAATACTGGCTGAGCAGAGCGGTGGGCTGCGTGGCAATGTTGTACTTCTTCCCGCCAGCGCTTTTCCCACCAGTACACCCGCTGTAGGTCGAACTCGCCATTGGGGATCCGCCGAAAATACTTCACCGTTTGCGGGTAGAAAGGCTCAAGCTGATCGAAGATGGATCCCCGGTTCAGGTCGATCTGGGGCAACTGCGGGTAGCGGTGGGGAAATTGGCTTTGAATGGCCTGTTCCAGCTCTCCCAGCCAGCGAGCTTGGCGGGGGAAGGGCTGCTCCGACCACTGGAACACCTTGAGATAGGTAGTGTTCAGCCCCGACCACAAGAAAAGGGCCAGCTCAGCGCCGGATCCCTGTAGGCGCAGGCCCGTGGGGGTAAGAACCTTCTGGCTGCCTTGGGGCAGGGGGATACACTCCTGTAGCCAGCGCAGCACTTGAGCACTATCGGGGCAAGGGATCTCGCGGTAGTAAAGGGAAGTAAGCACGGCGCCGAGATAAGAAACCGAGCAAATCTTTACCCATTGTGACATGAGGGGATCCCTCCCTTTGCCGATCCCGGGGATCACCCCCTACCCAGTTGTTCCCCGAGCTGCAGATCTGCAGGGGTGTTGCAATTGGTGAGCATCCTCTCAAGGGACTCCGTCCCGCTGTCGGGAACGGTCAGGGGCAGGATGGCTGTTGGCACCTGGGACAACCAGCCCTGAAAGGATCTTCCTCCTGCCTGCAAGAAACTCTCCAGAGAACCTAGCTGCGCCAGGCGATAGAAGCCACACAGGGGCTCCCAGCCCCGCTGACTTTTGGGCAGGGCGGCCACCGTCTGAGGGGGCAGGGTGGCAAGGCGCTGTCGCCAATCCCCAAGAACCTGCTCCTGCAAGCAGGGCAGATCGCAGGCCAGCAGCAGGATCCACTCCGGGGGAGCAGCCAAGGTTTGTAGCCGCCGGATCCCCTCTTGAAAGGCCAGCAGCGGGCCTCGGTGTTGCTCCGCAACGCTGTCGCGGCTGTGAACGTTTTCCCGCCAGAGATGCCAACCGGGATCCACCACCGGCGCATAGCGCTCCGGCCAGGGGGTGAGGATGTAAACCGCGTCGGCGCAGGCTGCTGCCACCTGAGCCACCCGTCGCAGCAGGGGGATCCCATCCCAAAGCACCAAGGCTTTGTCGGATCCCATGCGGCGGCTGTTGCCCCCGGCCAAGATCAGAGCCACGACCGCAGGCAGGGAATCTAGGGAATCTTCAGACATCTTGGGCATGCGGCTTTTCCACAGGGTTGCCGAGCACCAGGTATGGGTGGGGGAATAGGATAGGGATCCCATCCTCTCCTCACTCTAGCCGCTATGTCTGAGCCCTCTGGTCGTCTGGTTTGGAACCACTCCACCCACATCTCAGGGTTGATCCCTGTTTTGGAACGCCTGACCCGGCAGGCCGGCATTAAAACCGTGACGCCGGGCGCTCTGTCCTGCAGCCGTGGGCGGATCCCCCAGTTGCAGTTGCGGGTTTCGGTGCCGATCCGGGGCGGGTACAAGCTGGTGGCCCGCAAGGGAAGCAGCGTGCAAGAGGTGTTTGTGGTAACGGATCTCAGCCAAACCGAGCTAGAGGCGGCTATTCTCCGCTGTTTGTAGTCAACTGTTTGTAGTCAACCGAGTCTCGTTATTGCTCCGCAACGCTGTCCCGACCCAGAACTTCGTCCTGCTGGGGCAAATGGCACATCAGTTGAGGATGAGTTAGCTATGTCTCGTGCTAGTCTCAAGCCCGCCCGTATCAGCGCTGTTTTACCCGGATCCCTGGCAGCAGAAGTGGGCATCCAACCTGGAGAGGCCCTGGTCAGCATCAACGGCGAACGCCCCCGCGATCTCATCGACTACCGCTTCCTGATCGCTGAGGAGTGTGTAAGCCTGGAGATCTTGAATAGCCAAGGGATCCCGCGCACAGTTGAGCTGGAGAAGGGGATCGACGAGGATCTGGGGCTGGAGTTTGAAACGGCCCTGTTCGATGGCCTGATCCAATGCGCCAACGCTTGTCCCTTTTGCTTCATCGACCAACAACCTCCGGAAATGCGGGCAACGCTGCACCTCAAGGACGACGACTACCGCCTCAGCTTTCTCTACGGCAGCTACCTCACCCTCACCAACTTGCCTGCTGCCGAATGGGAGCGCATCGCTCGCCTGCGCCTTTCTCCCCTCTACGTGTCAGTGCATGCTACCGACCCGGAGCTGCGCAGCCGCTTGCTCAAAAACCCGCGGGCTGGCCTGATTTTGGAGCAGTTGGCCTGGTTTCGCCAGCATCGCTTGCAACTGCACGCACAGGTGGTGGTCTGCCCAGGCTGGAACGATGGGGATCACCTCACCCGCACACTCCTCGATTTGGCCGCCTTTCGCCGGCCCGTAGACGGGATCCCCACCGTCCTCTCGGCAGCAGTGGTGCCGGTGGGGTTGACGCGCTTTCGCCCCCCTGGTGATGAGCTGGTTCCTGTCGATGCGGCCAAGGCCCGAGAAGTGATCCGGCAGGTGGAAACTTTGCAGGTCGGGTTTCGGCAAACATTGGGATCCACCTTTGCCTGGCTGGCCGATGAGTGGTATCTGCTGGCCGGGCGGGAACTGCCACCGGCAGAGCACTATGAAGATTACCCGCAGCTGGGGAACGGGGTAGGCTCCCTGCGGCTTTTCCTCAGCCAGTTCGAGCAGCTCAAACTGCCGCCTGAGCTCCCTTCTCCCCTCAAGGTTCTGTGGGTGGTGGGCAATGCCGTAGAGCAAGCCTTCCAGCCTGTGGTGGAGCAGATGAACCGCATCCGCGGGCTGCAGTTGGATCTTTTGCCTATTGCCAGCCAATTTTGGGGACAAACCCTGACGGTAACCGGGCTGCTGACGGGGCAGGATATCTTGGATGCCCTGAAGTCTGTGGAAAACTTGGCGGACTATGATGGGCTATTGCTACCCCAGATCGCCCTCAAGGACGGGGAGCGCTTTTTGGACGATCTGACCTGGCAGGATCTGCAGGCCCAGGTGGGGATCCCGGTGGTGCGGGTGGACGGCGGGCCGGCAGGCTTGGTGCAGGCGGTGCAACAGCTAGAACAGGGCTATGCCTACGGCACCCTGTGTTGTTCCGCAACGCTCGGGCGAAGGGAAACTGCACCGCTGACGCGACCAAGAACAGCTTTGAGCCGAGGATCCTGAGGCGATGCAGAGGTTGCGGCGAGGATTGTTTCTGCTGCTGGGGGTGGGGCTGGGGATCCTGGCCATCACGGGCTTGGCGGCTTTCTACGTAGATCTGGCTTGGTTTGCCGAGCTGCATGCTCTGCCGGTGCTGTGGACGCGGGTGATTGCCCGCTGGGGGCTGGGCCTGGGCGCTTTCCTCTTTGCCCTGGCGGTGACGGGATCCAACATCTGCTCCTGCTGGCGGGGGGCAACCTTGACCGGGGCCTGGGCGATTGCCACAGGTTTGAGTGTTTTCTTTGCTTGGTCTCTTTCCAATCACTGGTTCACGCTGTTGCTCTGGCTGAACCAGGGGCCCGTCGGGGAGTCGGATCCCATTTTCAACCGCGATCTCAGTTTTTTTCTCTTCAGCCTGCCTTTCTGGGAGACGGTGCAGCATTGGTGCTTCAACCTGGTGCTGCTCACCTTGGTTACCGTTGTCCTCATCTACTTGGTGGAGCTGGGGCTTTCCGAGCAACGGCTGACCTTGGCCCTTTCTCTCTATGCCCAGCGGCACTTGCTGATCCTGGGGGGATCCCTGTTTCTCATTCGGGCTTGGGGCCATTGGCTGGATCGCTACGAGCTGCTCTATTCCACCCGCGGCGTTGTGTTTGGGGCCGGTTTTGCCGATGTGCATGCAACTCTGCCGGCCACGACCTTGATGAGC
This sequence comes from Synechococcus sp. R5-13, assembly GCF_047462015.1. NCBI lineage: Bacteria > Bacillati > Cyanobacteriota > Cyanophyceae > Synechococcales > Synechococcaceae > Synechococcus > Synechococcus sp. R5-13. Next base: position 51,485 of record NZ_JANSIL010000022.1, read on the forward strand.
GGGGTGGCAGGCCTGACGGCGGTGGGATTCTGGGCTTTGGCCCGCCAGGGGATCCGCCTCAACCTTCCTTTCCTCAAGTCCTGGTGCCCTTCCTGGGCCAGCTCTCTCCTGGCGCCGGCCATCCTCTGGGGGGCCTACCTGGGGTTTGGGCTGCTAACCACCCAACTTTATCCCCAACTGGTGCAAACTTTCTTGGTGGCCCCCAACGAGCTGGAGCTGGAGCGCCCCTACATCGAGGACAACATCCGTTTTACCCGTGCTGGCTTTGGCCTGGCCGATGTCGAAGTCCAACCCTTCCCGGAGGGGGGAGCCCTCACCTGGGAGATCCTGCAGCAGAATCAATCCACCCTGAGCAACGTGCGCCTCTGGGATGCGGATCCCCTATTGGCCACCTACCGCCAACTGCAAGAAATCCGCCCCTACTACCAATTTCCCTATGTGAATGTGGATCGCTACCGCATTGGGGGAGAATTGCGCCAAGTCATGCATGCCGCCCGCGAGCTGGACTTTGCCCAGGTACCCCCCGCCGCCCAAACCTGGGTTAACCGGCGGTTTTTCTACACCCACGGCTATGGCCTCACCCTCAGCCCGGTGAATGTGGTGACCCCTGAGGGCCTGCCGGATTTTTTCCTATCGGATATCCCGCCGCGGGTTTCTCCCCGCTACCCTGAGGTGGCCTCCGTCTTGCGGGTGGAGCAGCCGGCCCTCTACTATGGCGAGCTGACCACCACCGATGTTTTCGTGGGCGCTGAGGCGCGGGAGTTGGACTACCCTGCAGCAGAGCGCTATGTGTACAGCAGCTATCAGGGCAGCGGTGGCGTGCCCATTCCCCACCTCTGGCAGCGGTTTCTCTACGCCTGGCATTTTGGCGATCTGCGCATCCTTCTCAGCCGCGAGCTATCTTCTACCACCCGCTTTCTCTATCGCCGCCAAATCCGCGAGCGCATCCGTCGGGTGATGCCCTTTTTGCTCTACGACCGGGATCCCTACCTGGTCATTCAAGGCGGCAAGCTCTACTGGTTTTTCGATGCCTATACCACCAGCAGCCGCTACCCCTACTCGGAGCACCTGCCCGGCTTTCCCTTCAACTACATCCGCAACTCGGTCAAGGCGGTGATGGACGCCTACAACGGCAGCATCGATTGGTACATTGCCGACCCTCGGGATCCCCTCATCCAAGCCTACGCCCGCATCTACCCCACCCTCTTCAAGCCTCTGGAGGCAATGCCGGAGCCGCTGCGGCAACACATCCGCTATCCCCAAGACCTCTTCCGCCTGCAAGCGCAGCAGTTTGCCACCTACCACATGACGGATCCCCGCCTCTTCTACAACCGCGAGGATCAATGGCAGATCCCCGGCCAGTTCCGCAATCGACGGCGCATTCCCATGCAGCCGCAGTATCTCATTCTCACCTTGCCGAGGGATCCCCAAGGGGTTGCAAACCACACTCCTGAGTTCGTCCTCCTCTCCCCCTATGCCCCTGTTAACAAGCAGAACATGGTGGCTTGGATAGCGGCCCGCTGCGACGGGGAAAACTACGGCAAGCTCCTGGTGTACGAGTTTTCCAAGCAACGGCTCATCTATGGCCCGGAACAGGTGGAAGCACGGGTCAATCAGGATCCCTTAATCTCCGAGCAAATTTCCCTCTGGAACCAGCATGGGTCGCGGGTGAACCTGGGCACGCTGCTGGTCATTCCTATCGAGACTTCTTTGCTCTATGTTCAGCCCCTTTACATCGAAGCAGAACAGGGCCGCTTGCCTCAGCTCACCCGGGTGATCGCTGCCTACGAAGACCGGGTGGTGATGGAACCGACTCTCGGCCAGGCCTTAGAAGCCCTCTTTCTGCCGAGGGGCAGCCGATAGAGAAAGGGATCCCCTCCTCATTTTTGAGGCAGGTAGTTGACGAAACTTAACGGATGTTTTAAGTTTAGGTTGTCAATCTTCGCGCTTCCTTAGGGAAGTTTGTCCTCATGACTACTGTTATCCAACGTCGCTCAACCAGCAACGTGTGGGAGCAGTTCTGC
>NZ_JANSIL010000023.1:0-24332 GCF_047462015.1 Synechococcus sp. R5-13
GTACTGAACATATTATACATTATTTTCAGTATAGTTGAGCTTATTATTGACTAGAGTCATGCTCTCCCCTTGAGAGAGGGGAGCTACGCAATGGGGAGTTTCACTGGGATGTTATGGTCATTTCAGGTTAAGGTGAGACGCCTGGGCTGCTGATCGCGCCAGCGGGACGGAGTCCTTGAAAAGCCCTATAGCCTGCTGCACTCAGAGTTTTAGGTGTGGGTGCAGTGCCCTAGTTTAATTGAAATGACCATACTGGCAATACAGGGATCCCTGAAAATAGACAGGATGGCGGGGAGGGCTAGTCATGATTGAGGCGAGGGCAAGCGTCTTGAAGCGGATGTTGGGCGTCTACGGCAGCTCTAAGATGGGCGTTCTGCTGCTGCTGGGGTTTTCTTCGGGTTTGCCGCTGCTGCTGATCAACACCACCTTGAATGCTTGGCTGACCCAAGCGGGCTTGACCACCATTGCCATCGGCTTGTTTAACCTGCTCAATTTGCCCTACTCCTTCAAGTTCCTGTGGTCGCCTGTTCTGGATCGATTTCTGTTGCCGGCACCGGGATCCCTGCGGGGCAGTCGGCGGCGGGGGTGGATGGCCCTGACCCAGGTGCTGTTGCTGCTCAGCATAGGGCTACTGGGTTTTCAGGATCCGACCCAAACCTGGCTGGAAGCCTTGGGATGGGAAGAGCTGTCCCAGACTTGGCCGGGCATCACAGTTTTCACCCGCCCGATCTTTCTGGTGGGGTTGCTGGTGGCTTTTTTGAGCGCCTCTCAGGACATCGCGGTGGACGCTTACCGTACCGATATCTTGGCGGAGCGGGAGATGGGGGCAGGGGTAGCCATTTTCGTATTTGGCTACCGCATCGCGCTGTTGGTCAGCAGTGGCGTGAGCTTGATCTTGGCGGACTATTTGCCCTGGTGGCAGGTGTACGGGATCATGGCGCTGCTGATGTTGATCGGGTTGATTACCTCGTTTTTGGCCCCTGAGCCGGAAAACAGCGCCCTCAAGCCTACCTCTTTGCGGTCGGCCATCCTCGAGCCGTTTCAATCTTTTTGGCGGCACCGCTTGGCCTGGGCGATCCTGCTGTTTGTGGTCTGCTTCAAGTTGCCGGACAGCTTGGCAGGGCAAATGACCCCCACATTTTTGTTGCAGACGGGGTTTAGCACCAGCGATCTGGGCATTATCCGCAGTTGGATAGGCTTGTTGGCCACCTTGGCGGGGGCTTTTGTGGGGGGGGAGTGGGTCAGCCGCATCGGCACCTACCGCTGTCTGTTCATTTTCGCGGCATTGCAAGGGATCGGCAATTTGGGCCTGGGAGCGATTGGGTTGGTGGGGCAAAACTATCCGCTGCTGCTGGGGGCAACCGTTTTCGACAACATGGCCGGGGGCATGGGCACGGCTGCTTTTCTGGCTTTTTTGATGAGCCTTTGCGATCGGCAATTTAGTGCCACTCAGTATGCTTTGCTCACCAGTGTGTTTGCCGTGGGGGGAACCTTGGCCGGGGCTGTGTCAGGCTATTTGGCGGCTGCGGTCAATTGGCCTTTGTTTTATCTGATCACGGCGATGACAGCCGCTCCGGCAATGGTGATCCTGCTGTGGCTCGGCCCCCCTTCATCGCCTGCAACCCCGGCCACAACCGCATCTGAACCGTAACTGCCCCACCGCAAATCCGGTTCTAATAGCCTTGCCTTGAACGCAACAAGGATGGCCGCCTACAGCGCAGCCCCGATTTTGGCCGCCAGATCCACCAGCCGCGCCGCATAGCCGTACTCGTTGTCATACCAGGAGAGCACCTTCACCGTGCGATCCCCTAAGGTCATGGTGGATCCCAAATCCACAATGGAAGAGTGGGGATCCCCGACAATATCCGCCGATACGATCTCCGGTGGAGCAATGGCCAGGATGCCGCGCAGCGGGCCTTCTGCAGCCTCGACAAAGGCTTGGTTGACGGCTTCTCTGGTGATGGGCTGCTCGGTACGCACCACAAAGTCCACAATCGAGCCGGTCAAGGTGGGCACCCGCAGCGCCAGGCCATCCATCTTCCCTCTCAGGGCGGGCAAAACCTCGGCCACTGCCGTGGCAGCTCCAGTGGTGGAAGGCACGATCGACACTGCTGCTGAGCGGCCCCGCCGATAATCTTTGGGATCCGGGCGATCCACAATCGCCTGGGTGGCGGTATAGGCATGGCAAGTGGTGAGAAAGCCGGTCTCGATGCCGAAGCGATCCAACAAAACCTTGGCCAGCGGCGCCAAGCAGTTGGTGGTGCAGGAAGCATTGGAGACGATGTGATGCCGCTCCGGGTCGTATTGGTCATCGTTGACCCCCATCACCACCGTCAAGTCGGGGCCTTTGGCGGGAGCAGAGATGATCACCTTTTTGGCCCCGGCTTCCAGGTGTTTGGCCGCCCCCTCCCGTTTGGTGAACAAGCCGGTCGATTCCACCACCAGGTCAACCCCCAGATCTTTCCAGGGCAGTTGTGCCGGATCCCGCTCTGCCAAAACCCGGACTTTCAGGTGGCTGCCGATTTGCAGATGCCCGTCCACCGCGCTCACGGTTTGGGGCAGGCGCCCATAGGCCGAGTCGAACTGGAGCAGGTAGGCCAAGTTGTCGGGTTCGGTCAGGTCATTGACTGCCACCACCTCCAGCTCTGGAGCTGGCTGAGACAGCAGCACCCGCAGGAAGGCCCGCCCAATGCGACCAAATCCGTTAATGGCTACCCGTGTGGTCATCGCAATCCTCCGGTATCAGTTTATACGATGGATCAGGGGACGCGGCATGGGAGACGCTGCCCCCCTAGGGATAGGGTAAAAGAAGAACGGGATCCCCATCGCTTTTGCACCCAAGATCTCCAGATTTGCCACTGGGACTCACCCAAGAAGTTGCCGGCAGAAGGGAAAAGTAGGAATGAAGGTATTGCTGACCAACGATGACGGCATCGAGGCTGCCGGGCTGGCCAACCTCAAGTTGGCCCTCAACTCTCTCATCCCGGAAGAACACTGTTGGATTGTGGCCCCCCACCAACCGATTTCCGGCTGCAGCCACCAGGTGACAACGGGGCGACCTTTTCGGGCCTTGGCCCGCGGCGAGCGCACCTTTGCCGTCGAGGGATCCCCTGCCGACTGTGTGCGGGTGGCCCTATTCAAGCTGGCCCCAGCGGTGGATTGGGTGCTTTCCGGCATCAACGAAGGGGGAAACCTCGGATCGGATGTGTATCTGTCGGGAACGGTGGCGGCGGTACGGGAAGCGGCGATGCGCGGGATCCCGGGAATTGCCATTTCCCAATACCGAGCAGGGGGCCAACCCATCGACTGGGAGCAAGCCCAGCGGTGGACGCGGGAAATCTTGGCGGAGCTGATGGAACAACCCCTGCCCAGGGGGGCGTTTTGGAATGTGAACCTGCCTCACTTGCCCGCCGGATCCCCTCTGCCGGAGCGGGTCTATTGTCCCCTCTGCACCCAACCCCTGCCGCTCGATTATGCGGTGGAAGCCGAGGGAAATGGGGCAGAGTCGCTGTGGTTTCGCTATCAGGGCCGCTATGCGGAGCGGGCTCGGGATCCCCAAACCGATACCGACATCTGCTTCTCCGGTCGGGTGGCCATCACCCAAGTGCAACTGGCCTCAGGCGTTTCCGCTGGGGGGGGTAGAAGCCAGGTTGCGGGCAATGGTTCTCAGCCGTTGCAGCCGTAGCGCCGTCAGGATATCGGTGGGATCCAGCTTCAGAACCTGTTCTATGGCATCTGCCAGGTGTTGAGCGGCCTCCTGTCGGGTGTAGCCGCGAAACTGAGCACGGCGCAGGGCAAATTCATCGGCATCGAAATGGGCGCTCTCCCGGTTCAGGTTTTGCCAGATCTGCCGGACGGAGAGAGCTGTAATGCCACCTGCCAACAGAGCGGAAAAAGGGTGCTGCAAAGAGAGCTCCGCAACAGTGGTGATGCCCCCCATCAAGGCCAGCGATTGGTAAAACCCCGGCTGCAACCAATTGCGGTTGCCCAGCCATCCCACCTCCCGCAGAAACAACAGATCCCGCTGTGGCTGAGGGATCCCTTGCCAACGGCGAAAATCGATGGCGATGGTGCCCTGGGGCTGCCAAGGGGCTTTGCGGCGGGAGATGAGCAGGGCTTCACCCCCGAAGTGGGGAACGACGCTGATCAAGGGTCGGAAGGAAGCGGGGAGCAGATCCCGCAACCGTTCGGTTTCTTCTTTTTCAAAGGATTTGAAATCTGGGCGGCTGTTCATGGCCTCACCTGTTAGTGGCATTGAGGCGGGGAGCCCGCCTGAACACGGGCGCTGTTCCGGCCCCAGACACCCCAGCCTGTGCAGAACCGATGCGAGGTTAGTCTATCGCATCTCCAGGCTGGCCGTGGAACTCTGGCCGTGGAACTCTATAGGTGGAACCGTGTAGGTTTCAAAGATCCCAATCCTAGGTTGCGTAGACTGGGAAGGCGAGCCTACCCGTCTTACCTACTCGTCTTAAATCCGAGACCATGACCTTCCCAGCTCAGCCAGAACCCCAAGTGCTCCGTACTGCTGACGGGAATGAGCAGAGTATCAACAGCCCCCTTTACACCTACGCCTTCTTCCCGCAGCCAGCTCCAGAACTTTTGCCCTTCATCCGGCAAACCGAGGGGATCCATCGGTCGGTGCAGGTGTTCTCCCCGACAGGCAGCCGAATTGCCGCTGCTGTGGAGCCGATGCCGGATCCGGAGTCGCTGCAAGTCTCGGATGAGGTGTTGGTGCGTTCTGCCCTGCGCCACGATCAGGTGATCTGCCGGCTGTTCGCCCAGATGCCGGTGCTGCCCCTGCGCTTCGGCACCTGCTTCCTCTCAGCAGAAAAGCTGGGATCCCATCTGCTGTCCCGGCAGACGGAGTACGAACAAGCCCTCGCAGCCATTGGGGGGCGGGCCGAGTACTGTCTCAAAGGAAGGGTTCAACCTCAGCCCCAACCGGAGCCACAGCCCTCCCTAAGCGGGACGGCCTATCTGTTGGCCCGCAAGCAAGCCTATCTCCAGCAACGACAGGCCCAAGAGCAGCAAGAGCAGGAGCAGCAAGCCCTACAGCAGCTTTGGCCTTCCACCTGGCCTGTGCAAAGGGGGGATCCCCAGCCAGGAGAAGCCTTGCGGCTCTACTTTTTGCTCACCCCTGCCGAGTGGGAAGCCGCCCTTCAGCTCACCCAAACCTGGCTGGATCAGCACCCCCATTGGCAACTGGATTGGAGCGCCCCTTTGCCCCCTTATCACTTTGTCCGTGCCTTGCGGGATCCCCTGGCGGACAAGTGTATAGATCCCAACTAAGGACGCCGTCCCGCTAGCGCGAACAAAGTGCTCTGCATGCGGATCATGGTCGCGTTAGCAGAGCGTGGATCCAAGCGTGATAATGGTGAGGGGATCCCGTCCGCTTCCTGTTTGCATTGGCGAGGCGGAGCCCTCACAGGGCAAAGGACTCCGTCCCGCTAACGGGAACAGCAGGCAAAAGGAAGAGTTGTGGTCTAAAGCGCTATGCGCCGCTACCGCGAACGAGTTGGGCTATTGGGGCTGGGCACGGTTGGCACGGGTGTTGTGCAAATTCTGCAGCAACCCCGGCATCCTCTCTTGCAGTCAGTTGAGATTGCGGCGGTGGGGGTGCGCTCTTTGGATAAGCCGCGGCAAGTGCGGATCCCACCTGAGCGCCTGACCACCAATCTGGAGCAAATCGTGTCGGATCCGGAAATCGACGTGGTCATCGAGCTGATGGGGGGCTTGGAGCCGGCCCGCACCTTGATCTTAAAAGCCCTTGACCACGGCAAACCGGTGATCACAGCCAACAAAGCGGTGATCGCCCGCCACGGAGAGGAGATCTTTCAGGCGGCAGCCCAAGCCAAAGTCTCGGTGCTCCTGGAAGCGGCAGTTGGGGGCGGGATCCCGATTCTGCAGCCCTTGCAACAGTCCCTGCAGGCCAGCCACATCCAGGCGGTCTGGGGCATTGTGAACGGCACCACCAACTTCATCCTCAGCCAGATGACCCAGGCGGCCAGCTCATTTGAGGAAGCCCTGGCCCTGGCCCAGGCCCACGGCTACGCCGAAGCGGATCCCAGCGCCGATGTGGAAGGGTGGGATGCCGCCGACAAGATCGCCATTTTGGCCAGCCTTGCTTTCGGGGTGTCTGTGAAGCGGGAAGCCATCCCCTGCGAAGGGATCCGCGGCATCAGCCCCACCGACATTCGCTATGCCCGCGAGTGGGGCTACACCTTCAAGCTCTTGGCCATCGCCCAAAGGGCCAACTCTGGCGGGGAGGCAGCGAAGATGGCTTTGGATATCCGGGTTCACCCCACCCTTCTGCCCTCTACCCACCCCTTGGCCAACATCAACGGTGTGGACAATGCCGTCCTGGTGCAGGGGGATCCCTTGGGGCAGGTGGTGCTGTCGGGGCCGGGGGCGGGGCGGGGGCCGACTGCCAGTGCCGTTGTTGGCGATCTGCTGACCCTGATTGCCCACCGGCAAACGGGGGCTGATGCCCCCAATCCGCTGTGGGGATTCTCCTGCTTCCCCGCTGCCGCCTCTTTGATCCCTCTCTCGGAATTGGAGTCGGAGTTTTACGTGCGGGTGTTGGCCCAGGATCAGCCGGGGGTGATGGGGGCGATTGGCACCTGCTTTGGCCGCCACCGGGTTAGCCTGGAGAGCATTACCCAAAAGGAATGTCACCAAGAGCAGGCGGAGATCGTCATCCTCACCCACACCGTCCGCGAGGCCGATTGCCGACAGGCGCTGGCCGAGATCCAACAACTGCCCCAGGTGGCCGGGATCCCCAGCCTATTTCGGGTGCTGCGCTAGCTGCTATAGATCCAAAATGCTCCGCACCGCTGACGCGAACGCGCTGGTGGGACGGGGAGCGGCTCAGAGCATAATTGTTTGACTCTTGAGGATTGAAAACCCCGTTGGAACCCAAAAGATGAACTCTTCTGTTGAGCACTTTAGCGGGACGCAGCCCTCGCAGGCCGAGGTGGTGGTGGTGGGGGCGGGCATCAGCGGCCTAACGTTGGCCTTGCGATTACAACAGGGCTTATCCCCCAAGGATGAATCCACCCAGCCGCTGCTCCTGGCCGAGGCCAGCTCCCGCGTGGGGGGCTGTATCTCCACCCAATCCAAAGACAGCTATCGCTGGGAAGAGGGCCCCAACAGCTTTACCCCCGTCCCCGCCCTGCTTAACCTCATTGCCGAGGTGGGCTTGGCGGAGCACCTGGTGCTGGCCGATGCCAAGCTGCCCCGCTACGTTTACTGGGAGAAAGCGCTGCTGCCGGTGCCCCTGAGCCCTTCTGCAGCCATTGGCTCGCGGCTGTTGAGCGTGGGCGGCAAGTTGCGGGCCTTGCGCGGCTTGTTGGGGTTTGTTGCGCCGCCGCCAGGCGGAGAGGAAACGGTGCGGCAATTCTTCCGGCGGCAACTGGGATCCGAGGTGGTAGAGCGGCTGGTCGAACCTTTCACCTCAGGGGTGTATGCCGGGGATCCGGATCAGCTCAGCGCCTTGGCAGCCTTCCCCCGCATTGCCGGCTTGGAAGAACGCTACGGCAGCCTCTTTGCCGGTGCTGTGCAGGCTTTGCGCAGCCGTTATCGCTACGCGACGCTCCCGCGAACCCGTCACCAGGACAGCGGCAACTCCCCTATCCAACCTCCTCCCAAGCGGGGCCAACTGGGTAACCTGCGGCAGGGGTTGCAGCAGCTACCTGAGGCGATTGCCCAGAAACTGGGCAGTGCGCTGCGGCTGGGCTGGCGGGCTGTGCATCTCAAGCGGGATGAGACGGGCTACCGGGTGGGCTTCGTCATACACGACAGCGGTGCAGAGCACACGGCCCCAGAAGAAATCCACTGGGTGGCGGCTCAACAGGTGGTGCTCACCCTCCCTGCCTACGCTGCTGCCACCCTCCTGCAGGATCTCAACCCCCAGGCCAGCCGGCTGCTGAGGGAAATCCCCTACCCGCCTGTGGCGGTGGTGGCTTTGGCCTATCCAGAAGAAGCCCTCCCCCAACCGCTGCGAGGGTTTGGCCATCTGATCCCTCGCTCTCAGGGCCTGCGCACCCTGGGCACCATCTGGGCCTCCTCCCTCTTCCCAGAGCGGGCTCCTCAGGGCTATCACTGCCTGATCAGCTTCATCGGGGGAGCTACCGATGCGGCTTTTGCCCGCCAGAAAGGGATCCCGACCATTACGGCGCTCTCCCCTGACGAGCGGGCCCAAATCGTGCATGCAGAACTCAGCCAGATCCTGCTCACCCGCCCTGTCGAACCCATCCGCCTGGGAGAGCGCCTGTGGCCCCAGGCTATCCCGCAATATACGCTTGGCCACCGGCAGCGGATTGCCCAATTGCAGGCCAGCCTGGCCGACCAAACCCCAGGGGTGTGGGTGTGTGCCAACTACCTGGATGGCGTGGCCTTGGGAGATTGTGTGCGGCGGGCCGAGGCCCTAGCCCAGCAGATCCTGTCCGTCCGGCGTTAGCGGTGCGGTTCCCGTTCGCGTGTAGCAGCATAGAGTGCTGTAGACATAGCAGCATGAGCCATCCCTACACCAGCCTCCTGCTCATCCCCACCGGCATTGGTGCCCGCATCGGTGGTTTTGCCGGGGATGCCCTGCCTGTTGCCCGCACCCTGGCAGCAGCCGCAGAGCGGGTCATTACCCATCCCAACGTGTTAAACGGAGCCAGTTTGTTTTGGCCGATGGGGAACGTGTTGTACGTGGAAGGGTACGGCCTGGATCAGTTCTGTGCGGGGGTGTGGAATTTGCGGCCAGTGCGCCAAAACTGTGTTGGGGTGGTGCTGGATGCCGGGATCCCCCCCGATCTGCAACAACGCCACCTGCAGGTGATGCAGGCTGCTCAGGCCACCTTAGGGCTCAACATTGGCCCCTGGCGCTTGACCCGCCAACCTTTGGGCGTTTCCGTCGGCTTCTCCCCCTCAGGAGCCAGCCAGGGATCCCTGGCCCAGCCTGATGCTCTCTTGGAGACTGCCCAGGAGCTGGTTCGCCTGGGGGCAGAGGCCATTGCCGTGGTGGCCCGCTTTCCGGATGACTTGGACTTCAGCCAGTACGAGCAGGGAAGGGGGGTGGATCCCCTGGCCGGCGTCGAAGCCCTGATCAGCCACCTGGTGGTGCGGGAGTTGCGGATCCCTTGTGCCCACGCCCCCGCTTTCTACCCTGAGACTTTCCCCAAGCCGGTTCACCCCCGCGCTGCTGCTGAAGAGGTGGGGTTTACCTTCTTGCCTTCGGTTTTGGTGGGCCTCAGCTATGCTCCCCAGTTCGTCAAGAGCGGGGATCCCGTCCAACCGGGTGACCTGACAGCAGAGCAGGTGGACAGCGTCATCGCCCCGGCCACTGCCTTTGGGGGGCCTGGCTTGCTGCACCTGGCCAGCCGTTATTGCGGCGCAACGCTGTCGCAACCCCACCACAATGCTCCGCCGCTGACGCGAACGGACGGAGTCCTTGCCCGTCCTCCGCTTTTCATTGCCGTCGAGGAAAACACCACCGTGATGCAGGTGCACCCCCGCCAGTTGGGGATCCCTCATGTGTCGGTAACCTCCTATCTGGAGGCGGTTGGAGTGGTGGTGGCCCACCGAGCAGGAGTGGCCTGGTCGTCGCTACGGCTCTCCTCCTCCACCCGGGACAAGCTGGGATCCCACACTTGCGCCGTTCGCGGTCGCGGTGCGGAGCACTTGAGCGGGACGGAGTCCCAGTAGGCTACCGGTCGCGTTAGCGGGACGGAGTCCATGAGCAGAGGGGAGCCGGCAGGGGATCCGCTGGGTTTAGGCCGGCAAACCACTCGGATAGGGCAGCCGGCAAGCAGAGGCCGGGGTTTCCCTCGATGTGCAGCCGCTCCAGTCGGGGCAGTTCTGCCAAAAAGGTCGGCAGTTCTCCCGTGAATTGGTTACGTGCCAAGCGCAGATCCCGCAACTGACTCAGTTGGGCCAGTTCGGGGGGCAGGGATCCGCTGAGGCGATTGTCCGACAAGTAGAGGTTTTCCAGGTGGCGCAGTTGCCCCAGTTGGGGGGGAATAGGCCCAGAGAGCTGATTGCGATCCAAAAACAGGCCCTTGAGGGAGCTCATCTGGCCCAGTTGGCCGGGAAGGGTGCCGCTGAGGCGGTTGTTTTGCAGGATGAGGTTTTCCAGGTGGCGCAGTTGCCCCAGCTGGGGGGGAATAGGCCCAGAGAGCTGGTTGTGATCCAAAAACAGGCCGCGCAGGTTGCGCAGCTGCCCCAGCTCGGATGGGATGGAGCCGGAGAATTCGTTGTAGTCGAGAAACAGGTTTTCCAACTGGCTGAGTTGCCCCAGCTCGGGCGGCAGGGGGCCGGAAAGTTGGTTGTGGCTGAGGGACAAGGCTCGCAACCGGCGAAATTGGCCTATTTCGGGCGGCAGGGATCCGCTCAACCCCTGACGATCCAGCACCAGTTGGACAAGGCACTGATCCGAATCAAAAAGGGCCACCTCCTCTACCTTCACCTCCGGGCGGCCCAGAGCTGCCAAGATCTGCCGCAGCAAGAGGGGATCCCGACAAAGGGGAGCAGACCAGGCCCCCATCCCCCAGCTCAGCCAAACCCAGATTGCCAACAGGCCCACCGCCCACCTCTCGTGCCGAGCCATTCCCCTCTGCTGCTTCATCCCTGCTCTCCAAAGGATCTTTGCCAAGGTAGCATCCTACTCCGTCCCGCCTCCGCCGGGGTTGTTGCTATGGGCAGGGGAACCGCGACGTAGAAGAGTTCTGGCCCGGAACCGGCTAAGGACTCCGTCCCGCTAGCGCGAACAGCTACACTGAAAAGCCGATGACCTCCTCTTCGGCAAACCTCCATGGCCAGGATCAACGACCACTTCCTCAAGCTCAAGACCGGCTATCTCTTTCCCGAGATCGCCCGGCGGGTGCAGGCTTTTGCCACCGCCCATCCCGAAGCTCAAATTATCAAAATGGGCATTGGCGATGTCACCGAGCCGCTGCCGGAAGCCTGTCGAACGGCCATGATCCGGGCGGTGGAGGAAATGGGGGAACGGGCCACCTTTCGCGGCTATGGGCCAGAGCAGGGCTACGAGTGGCTGCGCCAGGCCATTGCCCGGCACGACTTCCAGGCCCGCAACTGCGATATCGACGCTTCCGAGATCTTCGTCTCCGATGGCTCCAAGTGCGATTGCGGCAACATCCTGGATATCCTCGGCCACGACAACACCATCGCCATCACGGATCCTGTCTATCCGGTTTATGTGGACACCAACGTGATGGCGGGCCATACGGGGCCGGCCAACGAACGCGGCGAATACGAGGGCCTGGTCTATCTGCCCATCACTGCCGAAAATCACTTCACCGCCAGCCTGCCCAGCCAAAAGGTGGATGTGATCTACCTCTGCTTCCCCAATAACCCCACAGGCGCAGTGGCCACACGGGAGCATCTGCAAAACTGGGTGGACTATGCCCGTGCCCACGGCTCCCTGATCCTGTTCGATGCCGCCTACGAAGCCTATATCACCGAGCCCGGGATCCCCCACTCCATTTACGAGATTCCAGGGGCGCGGGAATGTGCCATCGAGTTCCGCTCCTTTTCCAAAACCGCTGGGTTTACCGGCACCCGCTGTGCCTTTACGGTGGTGCCCAAGTCTTTGCGGGGGCAAGCTGCCGATGGATCCTGGGTGGATCTGTGGGGCTTGTGGTATCGCCGTCAATCCACCAAGTTCAACGGGGTGTCCTACATTGTGCAGCGGGGGGCGGAGGCGGTCTATTCCGAAGCGGGGCAAGCGCAGGTGCGAGGTCTGGTGCAGTTTTACCTGGAAAATGCCCGCATCATTCGCCAGCAGTTGGCCGAAGTGGGGATCCAAGTCTATGGCGGCGTGAATGCCCCCTACGTCTGGGTGAAAACACCCGATGGGCTGAGCAGTTGGGAGTTTTTTGACAAGCTGCTGCACACCTGCCATGTGGTGGGTACCCCTGGCTCTGGCTTCGGCAGCGCCGGAGAGGGCTATCTGCGCCTGTCCGCTTTCAACAGCCGCGCCAACGTGGAAGAGGCGATGCGCCGCATCGGCAGCGTGTTTGTGGGGGCTGGAGCCGTTGGTTAATTGAGTCTTGACCCAGAGGGCGAGGATTCTTTCAAGCGCTCCCCGCCGCCAGAGGCGAACAGCTTGGGCCCGACAGGAAAGATGACGAACCAGTCGGCGATACCGCCGCGAACCCTTTTGCCTGCAACGCAGCAACTGGGCCAGCTTCCCCTTCGGCTTTCCGGGTACTGCCGCTTCGACTGCAGCTCCTGACCGTTAGCGATGAAGATATCCATACCCTCATGGGCAGTGGCCAGGTGAACTTTGCCCAAATCCACCCCATTTCCACCAGAACGGGTGTGTTCTGGGGCCAAGGTATCACCCTTTCCCATTGGGCAGATAGAGTTTGCAGCAGCCCAGCAAAAAGCTGCCCTGATCGCGTCAGCAGGTCGTATCTTGGTCGGCCAGTTCTGGCGAAAGCCTTTCACAAAGCAGGCCGTAGGTCTTTTGCCTGGATCCCTAGACCAGCAGCGGGGCTTTGCGCCAAGCCTTGGGCTGCTGGAACCGGTGCAGATCTCGGATCAGCCGCACCCAGCCGTCAGACATGGACTCCACCAAAACTTTGCCTTTCTCCGGCGTGGCGGCGGTGGCATCGCCCAAAACTCCGCTCTGGGTGAGATCGCGAGTTGCCCAAGCGAAAGGGATCCGCCCTTCCATGCTGAGCAGGCTGTTTTCCGGCAGATCGTGGGGATATTCGCAGACCAATCGGTCGGTTCGCACCGTGTCCGGCAAAAGGTGCATCAGCATACTGGTCTCCCCATCGCCGGCGTGAATGCCCAATTCCCGTTCTTTCTCGGTAAACAGCTCTCGTCCTTCGTGGGGAACGCGCCAGACCGACACCGGAAACAGCATGAAATCTTCATACTTCTGGTGCAGATCGCGGGCAACAATCTCCAGGACCTGTGGCTGGCCACCGTGGGAATTGAGGAACACCAGCTTGCGAAACCCAGCTCGGTAGATGCTCTCTGCCACTTCTGTCAGCACCGCCATCAGGGTTTGAGCCGAGAGGGTAATGGTGCCGGGGAAATGCCAATGCTCGTTGGCTTTGCCGTAACATTGGGTGGGCAAAACATAGGCCGGGATCTCAGGCTCCAGCTTCTCCATGGCGCGCCCAATGATCGCCGTGCCGATGCAGGCATCCACCACCAGGGGCAGGTGGGGCCCATGTTGCTCGATTGAGGCAACCGGCTGAATGATCACCACATTCTCTTTGTCGGGCATGGCCTGGATCTCCGTCCAGGTCAGGTAGGGGAAAAAGCGGTGGGGCGGGACAAAAGTGTGCATCATGGCGGGATCCGTTCAAGTTTGATCAGAAAGCTACCTAGCACCATGCCACAAAATCGGGTTCACGAAATGCCCGCAAAGACGGGATCCCCGGCCAACCCGCCTGCCAAAGAAAAGTAAGGAGGCCATCGATTAGGATCAGTACAGTCCATATCGTCTTCAGTTAACGATTGCATGCCCCTGTTGCCTTGTTTGCCCGCCCAGTGTGACTCTGTTGAGGGCCTGCGTCTGCTGGGGCGCCCTTTGCCCGCCTCGGCGGAAGTGGGCAGCGCTCCCCCCTCACCCCGTCCCATTCTCGCCCTGCCAGGGTCGCAGGCCACCCTCTATGTGGAGCTGATTCAGGTTTCTCGCCACAGTCTTGAGGCAGGCTCTGACACCCCGCCGCTGCTCTGGGTGCGGCCTCTCCTGCTCAGGCAGGGATCCCAAGTCTTCAACCTGCGGGCCACCTCGGATTTGCTCTGGCCTGCTGCCGGCTTTGTTCCGGCCTATGCGGAGGAGGTATTGCCCCTTCTGGAACAGGCAAGGGATCCCGCTCCCCACGAGCTCCCTGCCCGACAGCAGTTGCAGGCATTTCTGCGGCAAGTCTGGCGAGGCTAGGCTGCCCCGGAATGGCCAAGGGAGGCGGCCAACCTTTGCAAAGCCGATGCCAACATCGCTAGAGCCGCGTCAATTTCTGCCGGGGTGACGATCAAGGGGGGCACAAAGCGCACCACCTGGGATCCTGCCGGCACCAACAACAGCCCGCAGTCCATGGCTGCCTTGACCACTTCAGCCGCCGGGATGCGCACCACCAAGCCCTGAATCAGGCCCCAGCCCCGCACTTGCTCAACGAGCTGCGGAAACTGCTCCGCCAAGCGGGACAGCCCCTGACGCAGATACACCCCTGTCTGCTGGGCATTCCAAACCAAACTCTCCGACATTAGCGTGCGGCAAACCGCCAGGCCCACCGCACAAGCCAAGGGGTTGCCCCCAAAGGTGCTGGCGTGATCCCCCGGCTGAAACACGGCGCAAAAGTCTTTCGCCAACAAGGCCCCGATGGGGATCCCACCGGCCAGGCCCTTGGCCAAGGTGAACACATCCGGCTCCACCCCCAGGTTACAGTGGCCCCACAGCATGCCAGTACGGCCCATGCCCACCTGCACCTCATCCAAAATCAGCAGAATGCCCCGCTCGCTGCAGATCCGGCGCAACCATTGAAAATAGGCGGGATCCCCCGGCACAACCCCCCCTTCCCCCTGCAACGGCTCCAACAGCACGGCACACACCCGCTCGCCCCAGCGCTCCAACACCGCTGCTGTGCCCTCGATGTCGTTGTAGGGAACGTAATCAAAGCCGGGCACCAGAGGGGCAAAGTCTTTTTGGTATTTGGGCTGGCCGGTGGCGGTAATGGTGGCCAGGGTGCGGCCATGGAAGCTGGCATGGGCGGTGAGGATCATCGGATCTTGGATCCCGCGCACCGTGTGGGCATACTTGCGAGCCAGCTTAATGGCTCCCTCATTGGCTTCCGCCCCTGAGTTGCAGAAAAACACCTTGTCGGCACAGGAGTGCTGGGTCAGCCATTGAGCCAGTTGTGCCTGCGGCTGGTTGTAGTAAAGGTTGGAAACATGGTGCAACTGTTGTGCCTGCTCGGTGAGCGCCTGAATCCACAGCGGGTGGGCATGCCCCAGGGTACAGGTGGCAATGCCGGCCACAAAGTCCAGGTACTCGCGCCCCTGCTCATCCCAAACCCGACACCCCTGCCCGCGCACCAAGGTCAGGGGATAGCGCCCATAGGTGGCCATCACATGCTCGGCAAACAGCTCGGCAGTTGTCGGGGATCCCGAGGGGGCACTGGCAAGAGGCGAAGTTAGAGGAGACATGGCCGGTAAAAGATTGCTGTCGTGTTGGCGGCGCGGAGCGCTTTGGGGCTGGCGCAAGCCGTGTTTCGAGTGTACCACCCTGCTTTGGAGATGATATTCTGGCAGGGCCCAAGATTCAGGGATCCCTACGAACCGATGTCGCGGCGGGGGGTAACGGTCTGGTTTACAGGGTTGAGCGGGGCGGGCAAAACCACCCTGAGCTGCGGCGTGGCCCAGCAGTTGCGCGCTTGGGGGCTGCCGGTGGAGGTGCTCGACGGAGATGTGGTGCGGCAACATCTCACCAAAGGGCTCGGCTTCAGCAAAGCGGATCGGGATGAGAACATTCGCCGCATCGGCTTTGTGGCGGAGATGCTGACTCGGCACGGGGTGATTGTGCTGGTGTCGGCTATTTCCCCTTATCGGGCGGTGCGGCAGGAGGTACGGCGATATATTGGCAGCTTCATCGAGGTCTTTGTGGATGCCCCTTTGGAGGTGTGCGAACGTCGGGATGTGAAGGGCCTCTATCGAAAGGCGCGGGCAGGCTTAATCCAGAACTTTACCGGCATCGACGATCCCTACGAGCCGCCGGAACAGCCGGAGGTGGTGTGCAAAACCGCCGAGCAAAGCATCTCCGAATGTATTGACCTGGTGATACAAAGCCTAAAAAGCAGAGGTTATGTCTAACAGGCCCACTGCTCTTACGTTGCCGTAGAGGGTGGGCTTCCCCCCGGAGTAGCTGCAAAGAACCTAGAATTAAGAAAGGCTTACAAGCAACTCCTATGGCTTCGACATCGGCATCGGCCACTCCCATTTCGGCGCAGTGGATCTGGCGGGGGCAGTCAGTTCATTACGTCAAACAGGGTGAGCAGGGGCAGCCTCTGCTTCTGGTGCACGGCTTTGGAGCCTCCACCGACCACTGGCGCAAGAACATTCCCGAATTGGCTCAACACTACCAGGTGTACGCCATCGATTTGCTGGGTTTCGGTCGCTCCGCCAAGCCCAACTGGGACTACCGCGCCGAAATCTGGCGGGATCAGCTGCGGGACTTTTGCCAACAGGTAATCCGTCGGCCTGTGGTGGGGATCGGCAACTCCCTGGGCGGCTATGTGGTGCTCAGTTTTGCGGCGGAGTGGCCGGAGTGGGTGCGGGGCGTGGTGCTTTTGAATGGGGCAGGTGGGTTTTCCACCCTCAAGGGATCCCCGACCGGATGGCGGCAATGGATAGGCGGATTGGTGGGCTGGGGCCTGCGCCAGCGCCTGGTGTCTTACCTGCTGTTTCAGTATTTGCGGCAGCCGCACGTGATCCGAGCCAAGCTGAAGCAGGTTTACTACGACCCGGCAGCCGTGACCGATCAGCTGGTCGAGGCCATCCATCGCCCCACCCAGGATCCGGGGGCTGCCGATGTGTTTGTGGCCTTGATGCGAGGTGGGCAGAAGGGACGGTATGTAGATGAGCTGCTGTGCAGCTTGGTGCGCCCGCTGTTGTTGATCTGGGGAGAACGGGATCCCTGGATGCGGGCTCGGGAACGCTCTAAGCTGTACCGGGCCCACTACCCTCAAGCAGTGGAATACTTCCTGGAGGCTGGCCACTGCCCCCACGATGAGCGCCCCGAAGAGGTCAATGCTCTGATTCACCGGTGGATCGAGACCGGGATCCCAGCCACCACTTCTCCCCCCATTTCCAAAGCTGCCCCTGTATCGGAAGTCCATCCCTAGGCGGCCCGTCTAGCTTGGGCTGTCCAACAATTCCTCCTGGGGATCCCCTTCTAGGCCGATGGTGTACTTAGACCATTCTCGATGGGAACCACTGCCGACGGCTTTGGAGATTTCAAAGTAAAGAGTGCTGTGGGGACGGCGGGGTTGGCGCAGCAGGGGCATACCGGCTTCGCGGGGGGTGCGGTTCCCTTTTTTCACGTTGCAGCGCACACAGGCACTGACCACATTTTCCCAAGTATCTCCGCCGCCACGGGAGCGAGGGATCACGTGATCCAGGGTGAGATCTTCGCCGAAGCAGCCGCAGTACTGACAACGGTGCCCATCCCGGTAGAGGACGTTGCGGCGCGTGAGCGGGATCTCCTTATGGGGAACGTGGACATAGTGGCGCAGGCGAATGACGGTGGGCAAAGGAATGTTGCCGTACACCACTCGGCCATTGTGCTCGATTTGCTCGGCCTTGCCCTTAAGCAAAAGAACGACTGCCCTGCGCCAACTGGTGATGTTGAGCGGCTCGTAGGAGGCATTCAAAACCAAAACTTTGCCCATAGTGCCGCGCACCGCTGACGGGATCCCCAACCCAAGCCGGAAGGCGCCAGCCCCCTGAAGTTATGCAAAATGTTAACACAGCTTTAGATTCAAGCAGTAGGAGTTCTGTGCTCCAGGAGATATTCCCGGCTGCTGCAAAACGCTACTCTGGAGAAGATCTGTTGGCAAGGGCGTGTTCAATCCTAGGGCATTACGTGGGGTTTCCCGAATAGGCTGAACTTTATTGAGGTGATGAAGCTGGAACTGAAATCTTCAACTCAACAGCAGGATCTGCCCCAAAAGAGAAATCCAGGCGAGGGATCCCGCTGGCTGATGGGTTTGGCCATTGCGCTGCTTTGTCTGGGATCCCCCAACCGCTGGTGGCACTGGTTTCCGGGAGCGCTGCTGGGCTTAGCCCTGCTGTTTGGCCTGTGCGAGCAACGGCAAGGGTGGGCGCGGTGGCGTTTGGCCTATGGCCTCTGGTTTTGGGTTTGCCTGTATGCCTTCTGGGTGGATCCCTTCTCGGTTAAGGTGTTGAGCGCCTGGGAGATCCTGGGGGGCGTGGTGGTGGCTCCCCTGATCCCCCTCTTTTTCACCACTGCTACGCTCCTGAGTTTGCAACTGAGTCGTCCCCTGCCGGTTTGGGCACGTCCGCTGGGTTTGGCCACGGTCTGGACGGGCTTGGATGGGCTGTTGGGCTTGCTCTGGTGGCCCATCCCTTTCCACTGGGGATCCCTGTTGTTCGACTGGCCCCTCGGGATCCAAGTAGCCGATGTTACGGGGATCTGGGGGGTTACCTTCTATGCCGTGTTCGTCAATGGGGTTCTTTGGCAGATGGCCAGGCAGATTTCTAGCCGGTGGCAGACGGCTAGGGGATCCCTGAGAAACGCTTTGGGTGAGATGCTCAAGAACAGAGATTTCTGGAGTACGCTTGCCTGCGGCCTGGGGTTGACGGGGCTGGTCTTGGCTTATGGAAGCGTGCGCCTGGCTTACTTCGATGCCTTGGCCGTCGAAAACAGGGATCCCGGCTTTCGGGTGGGGGCAGTGCAGCAGGTGGCTTGGCTGGAAGCCGATCGCAGTTGGAACTACCGCCTGGAGCGCTACCGGGAGCTGCATCAGCTTTCTGCCCAGGGGGTGGCTGCTGGGGCACAGTTGGTGATTTGGCCGGAGGGGGCGCTGCGGGCACGGCTGCTGAATACCGGCCTGGAACCCTACGTGATCGAGCCAATGCAAGCGATTCTGCCGCCGGAAGGCGCTTTGATTACGGGGGCAACAGAGCCGGATCCCCGCACAGCCCATTTGCCGGAGCCAGAGCAGCGATTTTTTAACACGGCCCTGTTGTTTGACGCCCGGGGCAACTTGCTGGATGGGTTTGGCAAGCAGTGGATCTTTCCCTATTTCGAGTCGGGGCGCTACGTGCCTTCACCCGATGGCTATCGGCCTCTGGACGGAGGGGAGCTTTTCGGGCCTTTGGGGGTGATGATCTGCTTGGAGAGCGTCTTGCCTGCGCCCAGCCGAACTTTAACCCGTCGCGGCGCCGAGTCTTTGATCGTGATTTCGGATGATAGCTGGTTTGGTAATAGCCACTGGCCGATGTTGCATGGCCAGCTCTCGGTTTTTCGGGCTGTGGAAAATCGGCGTAGCGTGGTGTTTGTCAACAACACCGGCGGCAATCTGGTGGTGGATCCCTCAGGTCGGCTCCAGCAGGTTGGCCCCATCTTTCAGCGGGGGGTGATTACGGGAGAAGTGAAGCGGCGTTCTGAGACAACTTTCTACAATCGCGCGGGGGATTGGCTGGCGTGGCTGACGTTGGGGCTATCTTTGGGGCTATGGCGCTGGGGATCCCGAGCAAGGCAAGGATGAGTTAGAATCGATAGGCCCACCGGTGGGTCTGCGGATTCTCCTATCCAGTCCTCACTTCAAAGCCCTGCTGATGTAGCTCAGTTGGTAGAGCAGCTCACTCGTAATGAGCAGGTCGTCGGTTCGAGTCCGATCATCAGCTTTCTGGAGTTGAACACCACAGAGTCCCTTTGGGAGAAGAGTTGGGGGTGGTCGCGGAAGCGGCGCGGAGCGTTTGGGCAGCAGCGATCATTCTTTCGAATTGCAGTGAAACCTTGGAACGGCTACAGTTGTGGAGGGCACCAGAAAAGATTTCGGGTAGAGACCCCCAAAGAATGGAGAATATCTCTCATTACCCCTGTGCAGTACTTCCAATGCTCAGGATCTGCACACATGCGGTCGGGATTTAACTCCATCTCATAATGGATAACATTGGGGATCCCGGCAAACTCATCAGAAGACTGAGGAGAAACAATCAGCAGCAGAAAAGGCTTGCCCCTGCGCTTAGCCGCCAGCTTATCCATTAAGTCAACAACGGCCTCTCGCCGGCAACCCCCTGTGCGCACAAACAAGACTTTATCGGCTTTTTCCAAAACATACATAAAACGCTTGGCGCGAGCAGTGTAGCGAGTTCGCATTCGCTCATGGATGGGGTGCATATTCTGAAGTGGATCCTCCCCCTCTTCCACCTCATGGCCAAAGGAGAGGCCCGTCCACTTGCTGTGGTAAATTCGCCGATCTTCAGGGCTGTAGTGTAAATATTGCGGATCCCACATGCCTTGAAACTCGTTGTGGATCATATCGGCCACATCGGCCAAATTGCTGGTGCGCGTCAAATCAAAAGGAAAGGCAGGCCCGTCATATTCCAACTTGTAGAGCAGCATTCGCACCGCGCAGCGATCCCCTAACGGCACAATGGCAACACGATGAATATCGGATAATTTACAGGTGTATTCCAGCAGCATGACCGATCCAGGAGCAGCCTTTACCCGACTTTCGAGGCCGCCTTCCCCGATCATCAGGGTTCGGAAGAGAGCTTCGCGGTGGCTCGGATCTTCGTAAACACCCGCTGGCATGGCTTTGAGAGCGGCCCGCACTTCCTTCCACATGGGGTGGATGTTGTACTCGTGACTGCTCTGGTTGATCACGCACAGGCGAGGCATGGGATTAGAAGAGCCTTCTGAGGATCCACTGAGCTTGAGAAGGATCAACGATCCATCCTCGAAGATCGTTTCTACTGATTCCGAGGAAAAGAACTGAGCTATTGGGGAGAAGACCAGATCGGCATCTGCAGGAACGGAGAGGGTGGTTTGCACCGAACCATCTTCTTGTACGGAAAGGGAATATAAGGTAGCATCCCCTAGCCTTTCATCGCTTTTGCCAATATACAGACCCGGCTGTAGACCTGCTTTTTGGAAAGCGGCTTGCAAAGGTTGCCAAGTGGGCGTGATGGTGTAAGGGTAGGGAGTTATATTCACGATGCGAAATTGGTTTTTGCCTGTTTCTGCAGTCACCCAAAAACCATGCTCATCTGCAAAAACGACCCGTTCTCCAACGGGTTGAGCAAGCTTTCTACGAGCTGAACTAACTTGGCTGGGATCCAGAAGAGAGAGATCGATGGCCTCAAACATGACCTGATGACCCTTGGAATTGGGGTGAGCTGGGTCAAAAGCAAGGTCTGGTTTCCAGCGGCCCTGTCCATCTTCCAAATGAGGCAGCCAATTGAACACAGGGCATCCCCAGCTGAGCATTCTTTGCTGAGTTTCTTGCAAAAGAAGATGCTGTTCTGGGCCGTAGTTTGCATGGGGATAAACCCCTCCCAGAACTGGCAAGGCTCCAATGTCTTGAATTCGCTGAATTAGCCGCTGCAGGCCGTTTTCAAACCGCCTCTGCAGGGCGCGGCGATGCTGGGGCAAGGCCGATACCAAGCCTTCATTTCCCAAGGACAGGGCAACAATAACGACATCAGGACGTTCAGGGATCACCGCCTGCTCAAACCGCAACAGAGTTCGGCTGACATTGGCCCCCAATTGGGAGAGATTTCGCACTTGATGGCCATAGCGCTCTTGTAGAGCTTTCTGCAACAGCCAAGCCCAACCTCGCAACAGCCAAGCGCTGCACCCCAGGGCAACGGAGCTGCCCAAAATGACGACTTTTAGCCCTTGCGGATTTTCCGGTTCGACCTCAGGAATGGGATCGGCAAAATAGCCGTAAGGATAGGCAGGGATCCGGCCAAACTCTCCATCCTCGACAATCAAAACTGCCGGCAAAGGTTCCGGCTCAAGTGGCACCCAGCGATTGACATCGGCGGATTCCCAAATCACTTGCCCACCGGCTTGCACGCGCAGATACCGGTACTCTACTCGAGGGATTTCTTTTGAACACCCGCTATAGGGCAACAACGGGCCGGGCGTGCCGTCTGCTGGGCTCAACGGCAACTCTACCCACCACAGCGGATAGCGAGTCGGATCCGTTTGCAGCCAAATGCAATGGCAGGGATCCCAGGAGCCCAATTTTGCGCTGGATCCCACCAAGGCAATTCTCTCGCCCGGCTGGGTGATGGCACGAACCTGGAAGCGATACATAACGTTTTCCTGTCACAGGATTAATGGGAAATTGTGGGGCTGCGCGGGCGGACTGCACTCACTCATCACCCAATCAACAGCTCAGCAGCCGGCTGAGAAGGGCAAGAGCCTGGGAGCTGATCCCATCTCTGCTGTTTTATCCGGGAAAAAGAGAAGTTCTTAAATCTGGAAAGGAAAGATCTCTAGTACCCAAAAATCCAGTTCAACTGGGCCAATACGGTTCTTAATACAGTTCTGAATAAAGACTCAGTCAATCTTGGCTTAAAGCTAGCATATTGACCGAGGGCTGTCTGTTTTCCAGAGCACTTTTAGACTCTCTCTGGGGTACAGATTTCCAACTGCCGCTGGGGCAAAATAACTTCAAAACTGGATCCCTGGCCCAGCTTACTCTCCACCTGCACCTGACCTTGATGCTGCTGGGCAATGCTTCTGACAATTGCCAGCCCCAAACCTGACCCTGAGAGGCGACCGGGATCCCCGCTGCGAGCCGGATCTGCTCGATAAAAGCGATCGAACACATGGGGCAGAGCCTGAGGCGGGATCCCTGGCCCGGTATCTTGTACCCGTACCACCAGCTCTGGGGATCCAGAGCGCAGCCGCTGCTCCAGCCTCACCTGCACCTCTCCTTGCGGGGGAGTGTGGAGAAGGGCGTTTTCAATCAGGTTGGTGAACAGGCGGGCCAATTGATCTTCATCTCCCCAAAAGCCAAAGGGATCCACCTGGGCGGGAGAAGGTTCCGTCCCGCTCTCAGGGGCAGCAATATCCAGCTGCAAGCGGATCTGCTTTTGGTTGGCCAAGCCCTGCAGCTCTTCCACCACCTGCAGCAGCAGAGCATCCAGCGCACAGCAACGGGGTTGGAAAGGCACCATACCGCTGTCGTGGCGGGCCAGAAACAGCAGGTCATCCACCAGACGACCCAGCCGTAAACACAACCGCTCCACCATCTGCCAGCGCTGCCGGGTGTCGGCATCCAATTGGGAATCCGCCAAAGCCACCTGTACCGCGGTTTGAATGCTGGCCAAGGGGCTGCGCAGCTCGTGAGAGGCGTCGGCGGTAAATTGCTTGAGCTGCTGATAAGACTGCCGGATGGGTTGCATGGCCAAACCGGAGAGCATCCAGCCAATGGCCCCCACACCCGTCAAGCCGGCTACCACCCACAGGGAAAGATCCCGGATCAACTGTCGCGTTGGCTTGCTCACCTCAAACCAGGGATGGCTGACCCGCAGATAGCCCAGCAGCTTCCCACCGGCCACAATCGGCTCGGTGAACTGGCGCAGCCAATACCCAGGGGCGATACGGGCAGTGTGCAGGGATCCCTCGGTCAATAGGGGGGCAGGGATCCCGCCGGGCACCGTGGACCAGATGAGCGTTCCCTGAGGGCCGAACCACTCCAAGTCGATGTGATCGTCCTCTAGGGTGCTGGGATCATCCCGAAAGCTGGCCTCCAAGCTGCGGCGGGCTTGCTGCGGATCCAAGAGGCTCTCATCCACCACCAAAGACCGCTCGACAATTTCCACCACATGGCCAAGGGTATCGTCCACCCGCTCGATCAGGGTTGACTGCACGTACCAATAGAAGCTGCCGGCAAACAACAGCAGCAACACTGCCGTAACCGTTGTATACCAGAAGGCCAACCACTGCCGCGTCGCTTGGAACATGGGAGCTGCACCGCGGGGGGAAACGGAGTGGGGCTAGCTGTGAACACGGGGTTCGGGGTGAAGGGAAGACAAGATCTCGGCCTCCACCTGGAGTAGAGTATCGAGACGCTCCTGCACCTGATCGGCGGGAAACTGCTCCAACGCCAAATCCAAGTAAAGCTGCCAATGGCGCTCCTCCGCAGCCGCCAGCCAGAGATAAAACTGCCGCAGCTCTGGGTCGGGCGCGTGGATCCCCAACAGGCCCAAGCGTTCGTGGCTGCGGGCCTCAATGATGGCTGCCACCAGCAAGGTGTCGAGCAGATGCTCCGGCTCGGAGCGGCGCAGGTGTTGGTTCAGACGACCGGCATAGGGCGCAGCCGACAAGGGCTTGATGGGGATCCCCAACCGTTGCAGGTGGCGATGCACCCGCTCAAAATGCTGCAGCTCCTCCCGCGCCAGCGGCGAGAGGGTTTCCACCAAACGCCCATTAGCCGGGTAGCGAAACAGCAAGCTGAGGGCGTTGCCCGCTGCTTTTTTCTCACAGTTGGCGTGGTCTAGCAAGACCAGATCGATGTGCCGGATGGCCTGGTCGATCCAGTCCTTAGAGGTAGGAGAGGCGAGTTCTAGAACAAGCACAAGGTCGGTAGAAAAGAGCTAAGAGAAGTTTTAGGGACGAACGATCTCCACAGTAACCCGCCCCGTCAGCTCCGGGATCGGGGGATGACACTTGGTCAATCGGATCTTAGCTTTGCTGGCCCCTGTCTCCCGCAGCACCATTTCGGCAATCGCCTCCGCCAAACTCTCGATCAGCACAAAGTAAACTACCCGGCCCTGACTGCTTCGCAGTACGGGGCGGGCTTTCGGTAGCCCTGCAGTTGGCAAGC